>CACVAZ010000119.1 GCA_902727995.1 uncultured Sulfurovum sp. | reverse complement strand
TGGATGTAGGTAATTCAACAAATGGTTACCAGAGCTTTTATCAATTTATTAGTTCAAATGCTAATAACAATACACCTATATTAACATCAGGCACCTGTACTAAAACTTTTACTAAAACAAGCCAATTAGCTGATGGTATTAACTACTTCCCTTGTCCAACACTTGATAGTAATGCTGAAGTAATGGGAATAAAACAAAGTCTTGAAAATGTGGCTAATATTCAAAATCTTTTTCCCAATGGAAATGAAACTAAAACAACCATTGAAAATTATCTTACTAATATTACAGGTTCAAAGTCTGGTACTATTGGCTTAGATAATCTATCTGTATATTTAAGAACACAGTAAAATGTTTAGAAAAACATTTATATTATTCTTAACTTTTATGAGTTTGGAGGCACAAAGTCCACATAGGTTATTAACGCAAAAAGCCACTATGGACAATGTGCTTTTTCTAAATCCTGCAAAGCTTAGGCTAATGCAACCTGATGAGAAGTTAACTTTTAATTTCATTACTTCTTCTCTAAGTTTAAGCTCTGATAGTTTGGAATTTATAGATGAATTAAATAGTGCTTCTTCAAGTACTTCTAAAAATCAAGAGATTTCTAAACTTCTCAAAAAGAACATTGGTGAAACTTTAAGCTTTTCAGCTCATAATTTTTCTTCTGTAGATCAAAATAAAGATGATTTATCATGGTCTTTAGGTATGGCTCATACTTTAGATGGTTATTTTATTACGCATACAGGTTTTGGTTCAAAAGGAGCCATGGAAAGCTTTATGGAAAAATATAGAGTTCTTATAGCAACAGCTTCGTTAAAAAAGGAAAATTGGGATTATGGAGTTAATTTAAAAGCCATGAAAAAAACAAGAAGCAGTTATAATTATTCGATTAATGAGATGATTGAGAATGATAGCTTAAGTGACTATTTTGATAATAAAAATACGCAAGAAGAAAATGCTTTAGCTGTTGATATGGGAATTGTATATGCTCCATCAACAATTAATTTTAATCCAAATTTTTCATTCTCTCTTTTAAATATCGGAAATAGTTCCTTTAAAGAGCTTGGTACGTTAGCACAAACAAGCAACATAGGTATTTCACTTACACCGTATGAAGAATTATCATTACAAATTGATTATTTAGATCTTTTTAAAAATGAAGATACTCAAAAGTTTGAAGATGGTTTTAGGGTGTATCTAGGTAAAAGTTTTTTTAATGACAATTTAACAGTGAGTTCAGGTATTGTATACAATGCATGGTCATTTGGATTAGATTATCACTATGGTATTTTTAAGATAGGCTTACACAGTTATAAAGTAAAAGAATATAATGAAAAAAAACAAAGGAGACATGAGCTTTCATTGGCAGTAGTATGGTAAAATTTTTTATATATGTTGCTAGTTCTTTAATTATATTATTAGCAATTTACCTGAGTGTTTTTGAGTTCTTACTTTACTTTTTTCAGACTTCTTTTCAAGGTGAAATTAAAAATCCTTTGGCACACTCGAGGACATGGACCTATTTATTAAAACAAGAATATGTAACTTTTATAGAACTTGATGTTTTTAATATTCATGAAAAAAGGCATCTTTTAGATGTTAAAAGAGTATTTGAAAAAGTTTATACTTTGTGGATAATCTTTTTTTCTTTAAGTGTTTTAATTCTTACTCTTTTCTTATTTCAAATGAAAGAACAGCTAAAGAAGTTGTTACAACATATTGCCATATTAGGGATGATCTTTAACACCTTTTTAATTGTATTTTTTCTTAATTTTTTAAATGCTTTTAAATTATTACATACTTTTATTTTTGCTGATAATACATGGACTTTTCCTAAAAATTCTCTACTTATAGAATGGTTTCCTTTGCTATATTTTAAAGAATTTTTTTTACTTTTTTTATTTTTTACTTTTATAATATTATTTTTAGTTAATCCAAAAAAGCATTTACCACATCACCAAAAATCAAAATAGATGGTCGAAGCATACCTTTTGATGCTTCTTCGAGTGTTTCTAAAGTACAGGTGGCTACTTTTTGGTTAGGACGACTGGCATTGGAAATGATGGCACAAGGCATGGTATTTGGTACATTTTGTCGTGTTGCTTCAGCTAGAATTTCAGGAATCCGACTTAATCCCATGAGTACCACTACGGTATGATTCTCTCTTTGTAATAAATCAATCCATTTTAGGTTAAGACTGTTTCCTTTTGAGTGAGGGGAGACGACAGAAAATGAAGAGGCATAATCTCTGGCTGTAATGGGAATACCAGCCACCAAAGGAGCAGAGATGGCAGATGAGATACCTGCTATGACTTCACAAGGAATGTTGTGTTCATTTAAAAATAACAACTCTTCAGCACCACGACCAAAGATAAAAGGATCACCTGCTTTTAGTCTGGCTACGGTTAAGCCTTTGGCTGTGTATTCTAAAATAGTCTCATGAATGTCATGTTGTGACTTTGAATGATGCCCTTTTTTCTTCCCCACATAGATCTTGGTGGTGGCTTCTGGAACCAGTACCATAATCTCATCACTTATGAGGTTGTCATGTAAAACCACATCAGCTTGTTGGATGATTCTATAAGCTTTTAGGGTTAGTAAATCAGGGTCACCTAGACCACAGCCTACCAAATAAACTTTAGATTTCAATCGTTCTAACTCTTGGTTGGTTTCTTCTATATTTATCATGTTATTGTCTCTTTGTTGTTGTTTTTTTTCTAAATATTCACTAATGTTTTTAGGAATTAAGGCTTCACACTCGTCTCTAAAATATTGAGCAGCTGTAGGACTTGCACCATTACTTGAAACAGCTATTTGCAAGGGTCTATTTTTAGTAAGTGCCATAAAATAAAAGTCACATAAATGAGGAACATCTACGACATTGAGTAAAATATCATGATTCTTTTTATACCTTAGAAGTTTTTTCGCAATTTTTTCATTGCCTGTAGCATCAATAATAATGCTATCCTTTCCAATATCCATAAGCTTAAATTTTTTCTGAATGACATCTTGACATAAAGTTAAAATTTCTTCATTAAACTCTTTTGAAATAAGACGAAAATCTATGTTGTTTTCATGTAAAACCTGTGCTTTTTGTAAAGCTACGTTTCCTCCTCCAATGAGAAGGATAGTGGGGTCTTTAAGTAAAATGGGTAAGGTATTAGCTTTCATGATTATCCGTTACTTTCTCTTTAACTTTTTCGTTTTCTAGTATTATCTCTTTAGGCTCTTCCAAAGCTCCTGCAATCTCAACAACTTTCTGTGTAATCCCCTCAGGCACAGCATCACTATAGAGGTTTACAGCACATTGCTTATAATTTGGCTCAAAAGATTTTGGGTCAAACTCGGCATGGGTTACGTTATTGATGAGTTGTTCACTGTAGTGGAATGGGACAAAACAATCCCCCTCTCGTACAACTTCGGTCACTTTAACCATGAGGTTTTCTACGCTTCCACGGCTAGACCCTATCTTGATTCGGTCACCACTTTGGACTTTTAATTTCTTAGCATCTTTGGAGTTGAGTTCTACCCATGCTTCAGGGGCTAAGTTGTTCAGTAAGGCAATGGTTTTGGTTTTAGTACGTGTGTGCCATTGTTCTACGGTTCGACCTGTGTTTAAGTTGAGTGGAAAATTAGAGTTACAAGACTCAGTTAGGGGTTTCCAATCGACAAGTAAAAGTTTTGCTTTTCCATCTTCTGTATCACATTTAAAGCCTTCAGTATAGAGTCGCTTTTTACCCTCTGGATAGGTTTCATTACAAGGCCATTGGATACCACCAAGCTTTTCTATTTTGTCATAACTCATACCAGAGTAGTCACAGAGTTGACCTTTACTAACGCGTTTAATTTCTTCAAAAATATCTGCTGAAGAGTTGAAGTCTTTAAAGAGTAATTCATGTTTACCTTCAAAGTATTTTGAAAATTCAATGACGATGTTTGCATCAGACATCGTTTTACCTAAAGGCTCAACGGCTTTTCTTGCATAGTTACAACGACGTTCGGAGTTGGTGTAAGTACCTTCTTTTTCAGACCATGTGGCAGCTGAAAAGATAACATCGGCTATTTCTGCTGTTTCACTCATAAAGGCATCTTGTACAACTAAAATATCCAGTTTTTTTAACGCTCTTCGTAGTTGGTTTTGGTCAGGATAAGAGACCAAAGGATTGGTTGCTGTAATCCAAAGTGCTTTGATTTCTCCTCTATCAATGGCATCGATAATTTGTGGGTAAGCATATCCACGTGCAGTAGGGATAAGCTCTGTAGGCACGTTAATAATGTCTGCAAAAATAGCTCTGTCGGTATCTGAAGCATAGTTTCTATACCCTGGAATGGAAGAAGTAAAACCAAACTCACGGGTTCCCATGGCATTACATTGTCCTGTTATTGAAAAAGGTGCAGCTCCTTCTTTTCCTAAGTTTCCTGTGATTAACGCTAAGTTACAAATGGCAGAAACGGTATCGGTTCCTATAGAACTTTGATTCACACCCATTGTCCAAGCAGAAAGGGCTTTGTCAGCTGTGGCATAAACTTTGGCTAAGTTGTAAAGCTCTTTTACGTCTATGCCTGTTATGTGTGCTACTTCTTGTGGAGGATAGTTTTTCATGATGTGCTTTTTAAATGCTAAGCCACCTGAAGTTCGCTCTTTGATGAACTTTTCATCTTCCCAACCTTGCTCAAAAATAATGTAACAGAAACCATTAATCAGTGCCAAGTCCGAACGTGGTGCAAGAGGCACAAAAATATCTGCCATATTGGCTGTTTTAGAGTGTCTTGGGTCAACTACAATAATAGTTGGTTTTTTACCTGTAATTTTTTTGTTTTTAGCAATATGAAGTTTTAAAATAGGATGATTATCAGCAATGTTTGCCCCAATAAGTAGTATGACATCGGCATGAGAAAAGTCCTCATACGAAGCAGGAGGACCATCTGAACCAAAACTTTGTTTGTAGCCCATGACAGCTGATGCCATACATAAAGTAGTGTTTCCATCGTAGTTATTGGTTTCAAGTCCAAGTTGAACAAACTTTCCTAAAGTGTAAAAGTCTTCGGTTAAAAACTGCCCCGTAGAAATACAAGCAACAGCCCCTTTTCCATGTTGGGCTTGAATGGCTTTGAACTTATCACTTACATTTTGAAAAGCTTCCTCCCATTCAACAGCTTCAAGTTCTCCCTCTTTACGAATCATCGGAGTGGTCACACGATTTTCAGCATTAACCATTTCATGTTCCATCAAGCCTTTAGGACAAAGTGTTCCTTTACTAACAGGGTGAGCAGGGTCACCTTTGGTATAAACAGGTCGTCCATCTTTCACGCCAATATAAAGACCACAACCCACACCACAATACCCACAAGTGCTTCGCACCCATTCATCTGGAGTTTTGAAGTTGGAGATTTTTCCAAAAAGAGCATCATCAGTCTTTTTATATTTGTCTGTTTTTATGTCCATTCCGAGAAAACTTTTTATGTTATTTAACATGCCCAACCTCTTTAGAGTATTATGAGGCTATTATAGTGAGAATTTATGATTACTATTTGATTTTCTTGTATGATTTTTGGGCAGTATTTTTTATGATAAGAAATTGACAGGGAGTAAGAAATACGCTAAAATAGTTACATAATAAATTTTACATAAAGAAGGTTATTTATGGAGTTGACAGTAAGAAAAAATTTTGTATTTGATAAAAATATTGCTATGTATCTTGAAGAGATAGCTAAAGATACAAAGCAATCAATGACTTCGCTTGTACAAGAGATGATAGAAGAACGATATAAAGAGATAAAAGTTAAGAAGCGTATCAAAGCTTTTAAATCAATAGATGGTTCAGCTACAGGTTTATTGACAGATTTCTCAATTCAATCTATTAAGGCTAACCGTGAATTATAAAAGAGTATTTTTAGATGCAAATGTTGTAGCTGATATTTATGATAAGAATAGACCTTTTTACGCACAAAGCAGAGAGGCTATTAAAATATTGTCAGCTAATAAAAATGTCATATTATTTACTTCTTGTGATATCATCACTACCCTTTATTACATTCTTTCTAAGTCAGGAAAAGAGGAGGCACTTGATGCAATTATAAAAATTAATGAACTCTGTACTGTAGTTGAATTTGCTAATAAGGAGATAGAAGAGAGTTGTAAACTCATGAAAAAAAATAAGTATTATAAAGATTTAGAAGATACTATTCAATATGTCATGGCTAAAAAAGTTGGTTGTGATTTGATTTTGTCTAATGATAAGGGGTTTGTTTCAGATGAGATTAAGTTGATGAGTTCAGTATCATTTATTGGAAATTAGTTTTTTTCTAACTTTTAAGACGTGAATTTCTAAGTGAACGTAATAATCGTTCCTTATTTTTAGCAGAAGAGAGAAGATATGAAGTTTCATCCTCTTTCTTGAAAAGTGCTACAAAGTTTTTCCAAGTTATTCTATACTTTTTATCCAAGCCACAATCATATCTAACTCCTCTTTTACAAGGGTATGGTCTTTATGATAAGTCTTAAACTCAATATCAAACCCACCATTTTGTAAAATTTCAACTTGTGCTTTAGATGTAGCATAAGGTAAAACACCATCAGATTCTCCATGAGTACAGAGCCATTTGGCTTCTTTTACTTTTGGATTCATCTCTTCTAACAGTTTTTCAGCATCATAAATATAGCCAGAGATTGCCATATATCCTGCTAGAGTTTTGTGGTATCTTGCACCAAACTCAAAAGTTAAAAGTGAGCCTTGTGAGAAACCAAATAAGAAACTCTGTGAAGCATCGTACTCTTCTTCAAAAAGGTTATCGAAAATTTCTGTGAGTATTTTTGATGAATAAACAATTCCTTCTTTTTGATGGGGTGGTAAACCATACCATGAACAGCCACCATAATATTCGTAAGGTGCATCAAGTAATAGGTAGTTCATGTCATCCATTTGTAAGTAAGGTGGTAGCCATGTAAAACCAGCAGAGGAATCCCCACGACCGTGGAGAATAATCATTAGTTTTTTTGAGGGTATTTTTGAAGGGTAAAATAGGTTGTTTAGTTTTAGGTTTAAATTTTTCATGAAGTATTATAGGATATTTTGTTTAATGCCACTTTCACTTCGGCTACGCTCAGTGACCGTTATATCTTTATAGCTGATATTGAATAACGGTGCCTGAACGTAGTCGAAGGCAAAGTGGCGAACAAAGAATTACCCCCTCTGATTCCCAGCAAAAAAGTTCCCAGCCAAGCCCAAAGGAACAACCGTTCTATAAAATAAATACCGTCCAGCTAATTCAGAAAGTAATCCTCCAACAATGGCAACAACCAAAGTAAAAATAGCCAAACTGCTTAATCCACTAGCCGTAAATAAAATGGCTAACAATGGTAAAGCTAAAGCCGATACCAACAAAGAGTAAAGACGTGCTTTTTTCAGTTTTCCAAAATGCTCTGTTAGTAAAATTCGTGTTCGGTTTAGTTGGTAATAGAGTGAGTCTTCTTTATCTAGGTTTCGGTAGAAAAGAACTTCTTCATAGACCACAAGTACTTGACCCATTCCTGCCATGAGGGCTAGGGCTAAAAGTACCATGGCTCCATTACTTCCACTGTTAATAAGTAATAATAAAGCGATTAAAGTAAAGCCCACATAACTTGAACCAAAAAACCTTTTGGTGGTTGAAACTCTGTTCCATGCTGGTCTGGCACGAATACGGTAAATCATGGATTGAGCATAAATTCCGAAGATTCCTAAGCCTAAAGTGATGGCTTCTACAAATAACAAAGCAAAACCTTTGATGTCTAGGTAATACATGAGGGCGACTAAGGAGGCTAAACCTGTAAATGCTCCTAAGGCAATGGCTTCACGTGACAACCATGAAGTACGCCAGTTTTTCATGGCTGTTAGTGCAAGGATAGGACGACCTAAGTGTAAGGCTGAAAGTGGTAATCCAATGGCTGAAGGAATAAGTGCAACCATTGCCATGGCTAAGGTGGGTTCGGGTAAATTGAAGCCCAATGAAAAGAGTAATTGTCCTAAAAACAAGGCTAAAAATGCCCCTAAAGAGATTTGCGTAAGTACCGTCATAAAGACTAAAGGCAATTCAGAGTGGGCTGGTTTAAGTAGGTGTTCATCGGCTGGTTTAAAGTTTGGCATATTTTCAGGTAAAGTATAACGGGTGGTTGGTTTACAAATCTCAACATCAGGTAACAGAGGAGCTACCCCTTCTTTTGCCATGTCATTTTTTATCCACTCTTCTTTATGTACAGCTTCTATTTCAATCGCTCCTGCTGGACAGGCTTGTACACAAGCAGGGGTTTCACCTATGTCAAGCTTGTCATGACACATATCACACTTGGTGACAATACCTCGGTCAGGGTTAAAAATGGGAACTTCATAAGGGCAATTCCACGTACAATAATGACAACCAATACAAGAGTCATCATCATGCCAAACAATGCCTGTTTCTTCAAATTTTATGTAAGAATTGGTCGGACAACCCGTAAGACATTCAGGCTCGATACAGTGGTTACAAGACATAGAGTTAAAGAGTTGAGACACATCTGGAAACATGCCCCCTTCCATTTCCCCTACACGTCGCCATTTGATGTCGGCTGGGTTATTTTGCAGTTCATTACAAGCAGCTTCACAACAGTGACAACCCACACAAGCATTCGCATCAAAATGAAAACGAAACTGTTCACCCTCTTTTAGCTCTGGTACATCGATGCTGTAGTTTCCACATTGCATGTCAGTATCAGCTTTGTGGTTTAGAAAGCTATCTAGGGGTGTGGGGTTCATGTTTATTTTTCCTCATTATAATTTTTATCTATTATAGTGACAAAGGGGGGGAGTTTTATGCTTTTGGTGTATAACTTTTAGTCAAATATAAAGGAGAGAGTTCAGGGGTTTTCCTACTCATAGTGTCATTATTATTATTTTCTTATCAAAAGAATTGTGTTTTTTCTTCTTTATCTACAATGAAATTGATTATAATTACATTTTATTAAATAATTTTAAGGATAAATACAAAATGGCAAGAAATAGAAACCGAAAAAGAAAAAATAGACAAGCGAGTAAAAACGAAGAAATTAAACCTGAAGTAAAACAGGAGAATGAAACAGCAATTAAAGAAGATAATTCTGTAGAAAAAAGTGAATCAGAAGTTTCAAGTTCTAAAAAAGAGTCTAAAAAGAAAGAAGCAGATACGCAAAAAGTTACAACAGAAGAGAGTAAAAAGGATGAACCTAAAAAAAGTAATTTTTTTAGAAATGTTTTAGCAGGTGGGTTTATCGTTCTTTTAGTTCTACCAACAACGTACTATTTTGCAAAAATAGCTCCAGATAACATGGCAAAGATTGATAAACTGGAAAAAGAAAATCAAAGCATCAATCAAAGTGTTGAGAGTAAATTAGCTGTAGTCAATAAAGAGAAAGAGGCACTTCAAGAAAAATTGGCACTTCAAAGTAAAGAGAATAAAGCTTTACTAACAAAAGAGAAAACGTTAACACAAGTTAAAGAGAAAGAGCTTTTAGAAACACAGAAAAAAGTAGCTGAACTTGAAGGAAAACTGGCAGAAGAGAGCAAAGGAAAAGAGCAACTAGCACAAGAGGCTCAAAAGAGTGAAAAACTAAACCAAAGTTTACTAGCCACACAAGAAAAGTTGAAAGAGCTAGAGATCAAGTTAGCCCAGGAGACTAAGAGTAAAGAAGGACTAGTACAAGAGGCTAAAAAGAGTGAGAAACTAAACCAAAATTTACTAGCCACACAAGAAAAGTTGAAAGAGCTAGAGATCAAGTTAGCCCAAGAGATTAAGAGTAAAGCAGAGCTTCAAGAGAAGTTACTATTTGTGGTAACAAAAGGTAAAGAACTTGAAGATAATTTTAATGCGATAAAAAAATCTCTTGATGCAAATGGTTCGAAATAATTTCTAGTCACCTTTTTAGTTTCTAGTTGGATTATCTCATGAGGGGCATAATGATTTTATGCGAGGATTGAGAGCCTTCAACTGGGAATGAAAAATTAAAAATTCAAACACTAGTTAAGCACAAAAAACTAAGTCCTAAAACCACCCCACCTAAAAACTACCCCACATACTTAAAATCTCACCTTGTGAAAAGAAGATACTTAAAAACTCTATTCAGAAAAGGGGGAGTTTTGCTATAATCTATTCAAAAAGGAGTACTGGTTTTGGAAGAGAAAGAGATACATTTGGTTAAACGCGTTTCTAAAGAGTTGGGGTTGACTTATAAAGAATTAGGTGAACAAATAGGTTATACAGAAGGAAATTTAAAAAAAGCTGTACATGATAATAGAACAACTGAACAATTAAAAAAAGCAATTGAACTCTATTTAAAAACTTTAAAATTAGAAAAAACAATTAACGAAACAGAGGAGATGAAAAAGCAAGTAAGAACTTTTATGAAATTTATTTCAGAATAAAAGGATAAATATTATACTTTTTATAAAAAATAAAGTATAAATATTCTATACTTCCAGATATAAACCAACCAAAGGCAATAAAATGGAAGCAGAAGAACCCCTCGAAGATTTAATTGTTATTCATCCTCATACCTTGCAGAAATTTATGCGTCAAGGCAAAGACTTTGCCAATCTTCTAGCGTTGTATACTTTCTATGCCTACCAAGCCAAACTACAAAAGACCAATCAACCTTTATGTACCGATGAGTTCACAAGAAAAGGGATGAATTGGGCGATTGATAGGGTAAAAAAGACAAAAAAACTTTTAAAAGAAATGGGCTTTATCGCTGTGGTTCAAAAGGGCTATTACTCTTATATTAAATTGCCTTTTATCTACACCAAGAAGAAAGTGGGCGAACTTCTTGGGAATATTGTGAAGAACATAACAACGCCAAAAGTATTGAAAAAAGAGAATTTAAAACCAAAAAAAGAAAAGATAGTAAGCGTTAAGAATGACGAAGCAAAACTTTTACAAGATTGGCTTACCTATTGTCATAAAAATGCTATTCGATACAGTAAAAATAATCTTAACTCTTGGAATGAAAGACTCAAAAACAGAAGCACTTTAGAACAGAAAGAAGCCATTTATACAGCTATTGCTAAAAAATGGAAAAACTTTTATATTACGCCTATCAAAGCATCAAAATATCATCAATTTTTGGGGAAAAGTCTGATGTTAGAAAAAGATTGTGATACTTTGATAGATATTGATTTTAGAGAGAAATATTTCTATTATAAGTTTAAAAATAGAAGCATCTCCTCAATGGTTGAACCTCAAAAACTTTTTGCTAAATATGGCTATGATAAAATATCTAAAACAGCTCCTATGGTGGGAGAGATTAAAGATAAAATTGTTGGGTTGATTGAGAGGTTTTAGAGGTTCTGATAATAAAAATTAAAATTCCTTTTAAAGTCATCAAGAACTTCTGAAATCTAATAATATTACAATTTGAAATATATCTAAAATTCTATACAACTTTTAGATAAAATTAGAATATTAAAAATAAGTGAGTATTTATGTCAAATATCATCAAAGCATTTATCAATATTGTAAACAGTCCAATTGTTAAACTTGGTGAACATTATTCTGGTAGAAATCGAATAAACAATGTAGGTAAAGCGTTAGAAGTTTATATTCAAGATGCCTTTGCAGGAACTATCAGTGAGTTAGATGAGGTTAAACGGCTTGAAAAGCTTTCAAAAGTTTTTTCGTATGAGGGTAATCAAAATAATCCACCCGATTTGATACTCAAAAACTCTGATGCCATTGAGGTTAAAAAATTACAATCAAAAAACTCTGCTATTGCCTTAAATAGCTCTTATCCTAAACACTTAATTTTTACTCAAATAAGATATAATTTATGATGGATTATTCTAAGGAGATATGTTGTCAAAAAGTAAAATAGAATTTGATAGATGGAATGCAAGACAAGGTATTTCATCATGGGCTTTTCAAGTTTTTCAAAAGCATAATAAAGAGTTAACCGAGATGTATATTTCTCATCTTCTTAGCAAACAATACACATATAAATCTCTTACCGAAAATAATGCAGAATTTAAAGATTTAGCTCACAAACATTTTGATTTTAGAGACAACTCCTATTCTGATGTATTTAATAATATACAAATTTGGTCTGATAATTTTAATAAATTTGATAATTGGACAAATCTTAATGCAATTATGGCAATGAGTGCAAATCTTGAAACATATATGGCAACTATTATTAAACTTGCTTTGGAATCAGATATTGGTGTTACCTTTAATGCAACAAGAAAAATAGATGGTATTGAAATAATTAAAAATTCAGATAAATACCCTTTTGAGCTAGAAGATAAAATTATTTCATGTACAAAAGGGGATTGGAGCAGTAGAGTATCAAATTTTGAAAAAATCTTTACTTTTAGTCCAACTATTTTAAAGAATAATATCTCTTCTTTGGATAAAATTAGAAAATTAAGAAATGATATTGGACATGCTTTTGGTAGAGAGATAGATAAAAGTAGAAACCATAATGTTTTGGCTCCAGTTGAAACACAAACCATTAAACAAGAAAAAATTATAGAATATTTAAAACTTTTATTTGCTATTGCTCGAGCAATAGATAAACAGTTAATGAGTAATAATATAGGAGAATATCAGGTTTTATATTTTTTTCATAGATTAACTCCATTTTTGAAAGATGACGAAAATATTTCAAGAAAAATAGGTAATCATGCAACGTTATTAAAAAAAGAGCTTTCTAAATTTGGTGATAATCGTGTTGGGAAACTATTTTGTAGAGGATTAGTCCAATATTATTGGAATTTAAAATAATAATATTTTAAATATTATTATGCTATAATTGTATGAAATGAAGAGATTAGCTTAAGTAGTAGAGTAGAGCCATGCGTACTCTTTATAAAAAGGGTACTTGCAGAGCCTTTCTGAGTAGTTATAAAACTACTCAGAAAGGCTCTGGTATAGGTGCAAATCCTATATCTCTTCATTTTATCTTCAATTGTATTAAAATCATAAATTATTTTATTGTAAAGGTTTGTTTAAATGCAAATAATCTCCCTATTCTCAGGAGCAGGAGGCTTAGACCTTGGTTTCAAAAAAGCAGGTTTCAATACCATTTGGGCAAATGAGTATGACAAAGAAATTTGGGAGACTTTTGAAAAAAATTTTACCCATACCAAACTAGACCGAAGAAGCATTACCCAAATTCTATCCGATGAAATTCCTGAAACTTTGGGGCTTATTGGTGGGCCTCCTTGTCAGAGTTGGAGTGAGGCAGGAAAATCACGAGGTATCGAAGATGATAGAGGTCAACTATTTTTTGAATTTATACGTGTTTTAAGAGATAAAAAACCACTGTTTTTTTTGGCTGAAAATGTTTCAGGTATGTTGGCAAGTCGTCATACTGAAGCCTTGGAAAACATCAAAAAGCATTTTACAGATAGTGGCTATACACTGTCTTTTAAACTTTTGAATGCTCATGATTATGCTGTGCCACAAGATAGAAAACGAATCTTTTTTGTAGGCTATCGTGATGACTTAAATCTTAAGTTTGAATTTCCAAAAGCAGTTGATAAAAAACTTTTTTTACAAGATGTCATAGGAGATTTAAAAGAGTCGGTGCTTCCTGCTAAAAATAAAACGTATAGTAATAATGATGCTTGTCAACTTTTTAATCATGAGTATATGACAGGGGGATTTTCTTCTATGTTTATGTCGCGTAATCGTGTACGAGCGTGGGATGAACCATCATTTACCATTCAAGCAGGAGGACGACACGCACCACTTCATCCACAAGCTCCGAAGATGGAACTGGTAGAGAAAGACAAACGAAAGTTTGTTGAAGGAAGTGAAGAACTCTATAGACGGTTAAGCATTCGAGAGTGTGCACGAATTCAAACTTTTCCTGATGAGCATAAGTTTTATTATAAAAATTTAACAGCAGGATATAAAATGGTAGGAAATGCTGTTCCTGTCAATTTGGCGTATCATTTGGCTAAGAAAATTTATGAGGATTTATCGGTAGTAGATAAGGGGTTTAGTATCAAAAACCATCGAGTAAATCGATAGGTTTTAAATTGCTACTTTAAACCCCTTTCAAAGCCATAATCAATTCAGAAAAAACAGCTGCTCGTGTCTTCTTGTCATTGTCAGTCATCATATAAATTACTTCACTTAATTTACTAGGAACTTTAGGGTTTAGGCTAGTGACTTCATTTCGTTTAATTTTACGTGCTTGTACTAAAACAGGTTCAAAATCTTCTACGGCTACATAACGTTTCTCATTGGTTAAAAGTTTAAATAGTTTTAGTCCAAAATCAAAAATCTCTAAATTCTCTTTTTTATAAGTTTTTACATCTTTATCAAGTTTTAGTTTGATGTTTAGATCTAGTTTCTCATTTAAAATAAAGTTGATTTTAGTGTAAAAAGCCAAGGCTTGGTAGGAAAAATTAGCAGAAAGATATCTGTTTTCAAACGTCTCAAAAGTTTCACCTCTTTCTTTGAACTCGGCATAGACTTCTAGGAGGTATTTTACATGGTATTTGGCTTCGGTAATGGGTAGAGTTTTATGTAATAGTCTGGCTTCTAATGCTGTTCGGGTAATTTTTCCACCCATGAAGATGTGTACGCCATCTACTCTATTTCCTTCATCATCTTTGGCTTTACATCCTTCAAAACCGATGTCTGCTATGCCATGAACCCCACAACCTTTTGGACAAGCTGACCAGTTCATACGTACCATTCCATTTTCTATGGCAACTTCTGATTTTAAAAAGTTTGCCATTTCTATGGCATCTGGTTTGTTGGGAATGACCCCAAAGCTACAGGTTTTTGTTCCTGCACAGGCTATCATGTCATTGAAGTAGATATTGTTGAATTCATTGTATTTTTTAAAAATAGTACTTGCTTCAAAATCATCTAAATTAGATTTTGGAACATTGACCACATAGATGTTTTGGTCATAGGTTAAACGTAAATCACCTGAACCAAAACTATTGGCACTTTGGGCTAAGTCTATGAGGTCAGTTCCAGAGAATATACCAGAGGGAATAACGATTTTATGGGCATATTTTCCATTACGTTGTAAAACTTTGTTTGCTCCTAAGGCAATACTTTGAGACTGTACTAAGGTTTGACCTGCTGTCGTAAATTCTTTTCCTGCTCTTTTTTTTACTTCATCGACAAAGGCTTCTAGTCCAACATCTTGTAGTAAAAAGTGTAAACGGTTTTTGTTACGGTTGTCTCGGTAACCAAAGGTTTTAAAGGTCTCTAACAGTGCCATAAAAAAGGAAGGTACTTCTTCTACACTTACAAAGGTATTGGCATCTTTAGATTGTATGCCTACTCTTGCACCAAGGTAAATGTTAAATCCAAACTCACCATCTTTATTGGCTAAGGCAAAACAGCAGTCATGTCCAAAAATGTTACAAGAGTTAGAGAGTGAACCTAAAATACCTGTGTTAAATTTACGAGGTAAAGCTGAGATCCATTCGGTGTTTTCTATGACCAAAGATTGAAGTTCATTGACTATGGGTGTAACATCTATGATATTGTCAAAGGCCAATCCCTCTAAGGGGTCAGCCACAATGTTACGAGGATTATCTACACCCGTTTGAAAAGTAGAAAGACCAACTTCTTGAAGTTCTGCCAATACTTTAGCAATGTCTTCTATTTGTAAATAACGTAGCTCTATTTGCATTCGTGTGGTAAGGTCTATGTAATCCTCTCCATATTTTTTTGCCACCTCTCCAATGCAAACAGCTTGTTCATAGCTTAGTTGACCAATTGGAACACGTACTCTAAGCATAAAGTCTTCACCTTTGTCAAAAAGACCAAAACATTTTAAGAAGTAAGCAGAATCTTCTTTTGCTAACCCTTCGTACCCAGCTGCTGCAATGCTTTCAAGCTTGGCATGTACCTCCATAGGTAGTTTTAGGCCTTTGGTTGTTTCTACTTTATTTACTTTTTTACTTCTTGCTTCTAGTGCTTTCTCTAATATTGACATTTGAACCTCATTCTTTCATTATTCTTTCATTAATAACTATATTGTAGTCAAAAAAATAAGCTAGTAATTAAAATAATTGATTAAAATTTAATCATAAAATGTATTAAATTTTAGTTTTATTTTCTCTATAATTATATGGAATAATCAAAATAAGGATTTATTATGGCAGGATTTAAGGAACTTAAAGAACAAGGACATGGCATGACCTTGTTCATGGCGTTTCTCTATTTCGATATGAGTTTTATGGTATGGACAATGCTTGGACCATTGAGCACTGAGATTTCTGAAGCATTGGCGTTAACTGGACATATTATGACAGCTGGAGAAAAAGCAACTTTGCTTTCTCTTCCTATTTTATCTGGGGCGATTCTTAGAATTTTACTGGGATTTGGGGTTGATAAATTTGGACCAAAGAAAACAGCTTTGGTTTCACAGTTAGTGGTTATTGGTGCGTTGTTAATGGCCTATACTTTAGGGAGTAGCATTACGTATAATCAATTGCTTATTGTTGCACTTGGACTTGGGTTTGCTGGAGCATCATTTGCTGTGGCACTTCCACAGGCTGGTCAGTGGTATCCTCCTAAGCTTCAAGGAATTGTTCTTGGTATTGCTGGTGCTGGTAACATTGGGGTTGTTATTGATTTCCTTTTTGCACCAAAAATTGCAGAAATTTGGGGTTGGGAAGCTGTATTTTTAGTGGGTGCTGTTATGGCGATTATTACTTTTGTGGCTTATTTATTTTTAGCAAAAGATGCTCCTTCATCTGTGTATACAGCACGTCCTAAAAAATTAAAAGATTATGGAAAACTGCTTAAAGACAAAGATACCTGGTGGTTCAACCTTTTCTATGCCATTAGTTTTGGTGGATTTGTTGGATTTGCAGGGTACATGAAAGTTTATCTTATGAACACCTATAGTGTTGACATGGAAGCATTTGGATTGGACATTTTAGATGAGTCCAATGTTAAAGTTGTTGCTGGTTACTTTGGAGCATTGTGTATTTTTGCTGGAGCTGTTTTACGTCCATTTGGAGGAACAGTAGCTGATAGAATCGGTGGAATTAAAGCACTTTACTTTTTCTATGGAATGGTTGCACTTATGGTAATTATTACAGCAACGATTGAGTTACCATTTTTCTTAGCCATTTTTGTGCTTTTCTTAATCATGGCAAACCTGGGTATGGCAAACGGTGCTGTATTCCAACTGGTACCTCAACGTTTTGGTAAAGATATTGGAATCATGACAGGTATTGTTGGTGCAGCTGGTGGTCTTGGTGGTACGGCACTTATTAAGACACTTGGTTGGTCAAAAGGTGCATTTGATGGATACACAGCAGGGTTCTTAATTTTTGCAGCTGTTGTTATTATTGCTTTAGCTGGTCTGTCTAAAGTTAAAACACGATGGAGAACTACTTGGGGAGTTCAAGCAGGGGGGAGAATCTAAGGGGATTCTTTTAAGCTTAGATAAGGTGAAGTTCTTCATCTTGTCTTTTTAAATTATTTTTAAACTTTAAAGTCCCTAATTTAGGACGGTTTATATTTTAGAAGAATTTATTATTTCCTTAACTTAACGCCATTGATGCTCTCCCCTTTGAAGAAGCCCAAAGGTGCTGTTACAAGTGTGGTCATAATGTACTTGCTCAAGTTTTCCCTCATTATTGAGCCAAACCACAAATAAATCTTTTGGTATATTAACAACAAAAGGCATAATCAAATCAACATCATCTGAACAATCGCTTCACTAAAACTTTTGGCTATCATGGTTAAAATCTACCTGTCATTTTAAATTGATTAAATCGTGCCATATCTATACCATTAGTCAAACCATAAAGTCTAGCCAATCCATTCCCTGTTTCGGTTTTATTACCATGATAAAAACCCACATTAACCTTGGTTTTAAAAGAGAGTTCTACCAATCTATCGGTTAAAAAGCTATAGAGATAGGCACTTCTAGCTCTTGCCTCTTTATGTAAAGTTGTAAAAACTAATAAAATACACAACTCTCGTATACATTCCCACGCAGGAGAGACTGTGCAAGAACTTTTTTAAGTAAATCTTAAATAGTGAGCAAAAAAGCTCACTATCCCACATAAGTTCACCAACCTAAAACCAAAAAAACACTATAATATCACTAGATAAACACCTAAAAATAGGGCTTTAAAAAGGTTTTATAGATGAATATATATAAAAGTGGAGAGAATAGAAAACAGCAGTCGTTCTTCCCAGCAAGTATAGATGAGTATGTAAGTGAAGATAATCAAGTTCGAGCAATAGAGGATTATGTAGAACTCTTAGATATGGTAGAATTGGGATTTACAAAATCAGCTCTAAACTCATCAGATGGACAACCTGCCTATCACCCAAAACTACTACTAAAAATCTATATCTACGGCTACCTCAATAAAATAAGAAGTTCAAGAAAATTAGAACAAGAGATAGGTAGAAATATTGAGATGATGTGGCTATGTGCAGGATTAAAACCAAAATATAAGACTATAGCCAACTTTAGAAAAGAGAATAGTAAAGCACTAAAAAAAGTATTTAGAGAGTTTGTACTACTGTGCAAAGAGTTAGAGTTAATAACAGGTGAGTTTGTAGCAGTCGATGGAGCTTTTTTAAGAGCGAATGCTTCAAAGAATCAACTGATTATGAAAAAGAGTGTAGAGCGAGACCTAAAAAAGATAGATGAAAAAATAGAGGCTTACCTTGAAACACTAGAGTTTTCAGATACACAAGAGAAAAAAGAGAGAGCTTTAAAGCCACTACCTACAAAGAGTATTCCAAAAATCACCAAAAGAAAAGCAAAACTAGATAAGGATTTAGCTCTACTTGAAGAGATGGGAGTAACCCAATATAATCGAACTGACCCTGATGCAAAAGTTATGGTGAAACCTGCTCATAATCTTATGGCATATAATGTCCAAATAGCTGTAGACTCTAAATTTAAATTTATTATTGCAACAGATATAAGTTCGGTAGGACAAGACTCAAATCAACTCTGTAATATGGGAATAAAATCAAAAGAGATAACCCAAAATGAGGAGATAAAAATCCTTGCAGATAAAGGGTACTATAACGCTAAAGAGATAAAAGAGTCACTTGATAACAATATTACACCTTACATTCCTACTCCTAAAAAAAATGACCCACAAGCTAAAACGGGTCTATATACACAAGATAAGTTCTCTTATGATGAAAAAGAGGATTGTTACCTCTGTCCAAACAATCAAAAATTAGAAAAGGCAATATTCACACAAAAGAAAAGAGGTAGAGTAAACCTTGTATATAGAGGTACATCAGCTATGTGTAAAATCTGTCCACTACGAGATAACTGTTTACCTAAAAAGACAGCTACTAAAAGTATCTATAAGTGGGAGCATCAAAATATCCTAGAAGAACATCATAAGAAGATGGAAACAGATGAAGCTAAGAAACTTATCAAAAGAAGAGGTTCAATTGTTGAACACCCCTTTGGTACAATCAAACAACATTTAGGATGGAGTCATTTTTTAGTTAGAGGCAAGGAGAAGGTATCTGGTGAGAATGCTCTTATTATGTTTAGTTATAATTTTAGACGACTACTTAATCTTATAGGGATAGCTCTGTTTAGAAAACTAATGATAGCGATAAAAGATGGTAATATTGAAGATATAAAGGTTGAAATAGTGGCTTATATCGTTATGATTTTATATATTTCGCTCTATTTTTTTGCTACTATAGGATTTTATGGTTTTAGAGGAGAAAAGTTGTTAAATAGGTGTGGAAATGTTTGAGACTGGAAGGAGTTCTTGCACAGTCTCGGAGCGATGGGAACGAGATAAAAGTACCGTGTGGTTATACACCTCAAAATTATAATCAAACTATTACTTTACTTTTTCCTTTGTGGTTCTTAAAGCATTTATCTGTTTGGCTTGATTGGATATTTTATTGTTTCGTAGCTCTATGGTGGTTTGTTGTTTTTCTATTTTATCTTTCAATGCACTTATCTCTTTATTCTGTTCTACTTGTGTATATTTTGCATTATGACACTGATTTTTCACCAATTCAACAAAAACTTTTAATAAATTCCACTCCGTCTCTTTTAATGTTGGCTCTAATTTGGCTATTTTATCTGCTATAACATTTGCTTCTCTTGGTATCCAACTAATCCCAATAGCGTACTCTTTTGATAAAAATTGAATTATTTTACTATTGACAGCACTTTGATTGTCACACAAAATATGACATTCAAAATAGTTGTATTTTTTAACATACAATATTGCATAGAATATCGCATACTGTTCAGCTTCACTATTATTTTTTATCTCATCGAGTTGTAAAGTGAAAGTTGCATTATTATCTTTATCATACAAACTTATTTTAAAAATTTTATTGTTTTCTATCCCAGAAGCATCTACGTATATTAATCTTCGACTTTTTTTTGATTTAGGTATATTGTTCATTTCATCTCTTTATATTAATTTATTATATTAATATAAATATTTTATACTACTTAATGAAAATTTTTATTTCTTAAAAGCGTCTAAGTCCAATAACTCCCAACTTTACACCCCGAATATAGAGGTCAGGTGAACGTAATCGCAGGAGTGATTAGATAATATCATCCAAAAATTTATCCAACTTTTCAATATCCTGTTCTGCTAAAGAACCCAATTTATGTATTATAAAATCCCTCTCAACAGTAGCAATAGAAGATTTAAAAATAGATGGCTTCAAAAGATTAGCTTCATTCCAAAAAGTTATCTCCTCCTCTATCTCTAATCTGCTTTCAACTTGACTGGAGATAGCTAAAATAAGGTAAGTTCCTCTACTATTTTTATTGTAGTACTCAGTTGATACAATCACTGCTGGTCTAGCTTTGTATTTTAGACTACTTGCAAAGGGAAATTTAACAACAACCACATCATATTTATTTAAGGAATCTATCATAGACTTCATCCTCTCTGTTGTTCCAAATTTTTTCTAGTGAAATATTTGAAAGCTCCTGAAAGTTGCTTAGTTCATCCTCATGAGTATAGAGATTATCTGTTTTATTTTCAGGTTTTCTCTTTTCTATATCAATATTTATCATATTTTTTGGAAGATTTTTTAAAAAAAACATAATATGCTCATATATTAAAGGGTTTACATCTAATCTAATTGAATACATCTATTTCGTTCCTCTCTTTGGTTTTTATTATTATACTACATCTACTTGTTTTTTTGAATAAAGCGAAAATATACCTGGATTTTACACCCCAGTGATTAAATCTTCACTTTTTTCAATAACTGAAAAAAGAGAAAAATAGTGTTTTTTTAATCAAACTTTTAGGAGGAATGTTCAGGTGAACGAAATCGTGAATATGGTTTGATTGCTTCCCAACGTCCTCACCCACATTATCCTACTTTCATCTTCCTCACAGGTTGAAGCAAAACTTCTAACGGTAGATGCAACCCTTTAGCCAAATTATAAATCATATTTAAAGAGAGTCCAACTTTACGATTTAAAACTTCAGATACTTTGCTTTTGTTTTCAATGTAAGGCACAAGGTCTTGTTGCTTTAGGTGCATCTGTTCCATACGAAGTTTGATGGCTTCTATGGGGTCTGGTTCACTAATTGCCCAAGCTTTTTCTTCATACTTTTCAATAAGCAATACCAACACTTCAAGTTCATCACTTTTTTCTTCTGCCTTTGTATTAATTTTGTCATATTAGGCATGTGTCCCTAAAAAGTTAAAACACGATGGAGAACTACTTGGGTAGTTCAGGCAGCTGGAAGAATCTAAGGGGATTCTTTCTATCTATTAGCGTTAAATAAGGTGAAGCTTTTCACCTTATGTTTTTCTATACTTAGTCAACCCTGAAAAACAAACAAAACCCTTATATTTAGTCATTTTAAACCAATAATACGCTATAATTTCGACCATAAACCCCAAAGAAACAAGTAAGTTTCTGGTCGAAATGGACAAAGAAATGCT
>CACVAZ010000118.1:5825-22276 GCA_902727995.1 uncultured Sulfurovum sp. | reverse complement strand
GAAGCTGGAATGGAAAAACCTGCCATATCGGCTCTGTAGTATTTTCTAGCACCCATAATTCCTGATAGATTATCTGTTCCTTGAAAATTCAGTAAGTGAGCCATACCACCTAACATTGCCGACTCTTCGCTTGATGTTCCCCTAGCTCCAAAGTCGTGTAGTTTAAAGGGTAATTCTGCTTTGGCCTTGTCACTGGTTTCATCTAAATATCTTTTGATTATCTGTTTAATGTTATATGAAATGGTTGCTACGGTAGTTGGAAACCAAATGGCTCTAAGCAATGCTGTTTCTATGTAAGAAGTTAACCAAGGTACTTTTTTATCAGTATTAATGACTTGTACTAGTGGACATTTTAAAGGGACTAGCATTCCCTCTGCAACGGCTGAGATTTCAAGGGGTAAATATCCATTATATTCATCTAAAATGTATTGCCACCCCTCTTCGTTAAAAGGTACACCATGTGCTGTTAATATGGCTTTGGCTTCATCTATGTCATTTTGTGTAAAAGGTGTTAATAAGTACTCTTTTATAAATGCTTGAAGTCCAAAGAAAAGTGAAGCTTCCACATCTCCACCTCGGGCTTCGATGTACGATGAAACGTACTCACTTTTTGCTGGGTATTGTAAATAGTGACTTGATTTGTAGCTGTCTGTGTTGAGTATTATGTTTTTTGTGTTCATAGAAAATCCTTCTATTATGATAAATGTTCTTTACCGTCTTTCGGTTTGGAACGTGTAGGGTGCGTTTCCCAACGCACCAAATATTTTATTTAAAATTTAAATGTTTTTGTATGCCATGTAAAGGTGCGTTGGGAAACGCACCCTACCCAACCATTGCTTGAATAATATGAAAATGATCTTCAAACATCATCTCAGGCTGTACCTCGGCAAAGGGCACCCAAAATGGTTTACTTGCATCATCACCACCTTTTACTTTTGGTAATTTATCCCCTTGCAGTTCTATCAGGTAGGCATGGGTTACGGTTCGACCTCTTGCTGATCGATAGGGGTCATCGAAAACTGCTGTTTTGCTAATGCTTCCAGCCAAAACAGGGGCAGGTACTTTGATGCGTGTCTCTTCTCGAAGTTCACGAATGACGGCTGTTTTTAGTGTTTCATTCGCATCTAAAAATCCACCAGGTAGTGCCATTAGCCCTTTTCCAGGTTGAGCTTTTCGTTCTATTAAGAGTATGTGACCACTTTGAACAACTACGGCATCCACGGTGATAAACATGGGAGTATACGGAGCATTTTCCCAAGCCGATTTGTATTTTTTGACAAAATGGAATTCATTGGCTACTTGTTCAAAAGCTTTGGTAGTTTTGAATTTTTCAAGAGCTATTGCTATATTACTATTCAGTGAATTTGTAAATTCTTGATTGTTAAAATAGCGTTTTCTGATATTGGTTGAAGAGATGTTTTCATAATTTTCTACCTCTATGCGTTCCCATTGGGGAAACTGAGTTAAGTAATTTGAACTTCCATCTTTTTGATGACCGATAAGTCCGATTCTTGGTTTTGAGGCAATTTTAGAATGTACAACCCCTGAAACAATCTGTTGAACCGATTTAATCCATAATGCTTCATTGTAGGTATAATCTAATAGAGGAAAAGTTAGAATCTTTCGATTCTCTTGTGTTGAAAAGGCTGAACGCAGTAATGCTTCTCGTTCATTAAAATCCCAAGGATTACGAACGGTACGTGGCTGATAAGCTGAACCGACTAAAACAATAACTCTGTCTGATAATTTTAAAGCCTGTCGTATGACCTGCTCGTGTCCTGTGTGAAATGGCTGAAATCTGCCAATAAAAATAAGATAATCGTATCTCATCACTAAGCTCCTTAGCGTGAATTAAATTTACATTATATGGGTCTATCCCAAATGTAGTACAGCATCAAAAAATCCTTTTGAGCTGTTCCTAGTTTAACATAGTTTTCTTAATAGTGTTTAACTACTTCGATACTTGAACGTCTAATGTGTTCTGGTACAAACTCATTGGTAGCTACATTGATTTGTTCTTCAACCATTTCTTCTTCAATCATTTGCTCTTTAACTTTTTTTATATCAGCTTGTTCACTATTAACTTTCTTAATCTCAACTTTTTTCTGTATTGGTGTCATTTCTTTTTTACTACATCCGATAAAAGACAAAAATATTAAACTTATAAATATATTTGTTTTCATAATCTACCTTATTTTTGAATTACTCTCTAAAGAGTTATAAAATTATAGAGTGTTTAAACTTAACAAATAACGCCAGAGCCTATCACTTTATCGTCATCATAAAAAACAGCTATTTGACCATAAGCCAAACCAAATACAGCTTCTTCCATTTCTACCATTCCTGTCTCACCCTTTATCTTTACTTTACAAGGAATTGCAGAAGTTCGATAACGCACTTTTACCGTGGACTTAAACTCTCTTCTTTCTTCAAAAAGATTAATCTGCTTAATCCCAAAGTTTTTTACTTCTAATGCTTCTCTTTTTCCCACAACAATTTGATTCTTTTCAGGTTTGATAGCCACTACAAAGTGTGGATCATGTGCACCATCTACCGTAAAACCTCTTCTTTTTCCAATGGTATAATGCATGTAACCTTTATGTTTACCCACTACCTTTCCATCCACATCTACCGTGTCACCTTCAAGGTCAATGTTCATGTGACGTTCAAGTACTTCAGTATAGTCATTCTCCACAAAACAAATTTCAGAGCTTTCTCTTTGCGTTGCAAAGTCAGCGAGAACAGGGATTTTTGAAGCAAACTCTTTTACATCATCTTTTAGCCATGTTCCTAAAGGAAATACCAACTTCTTTAATGTCTCTTTTCTAACTTGTGCTAAGAAATAACTTTGATCTTTTGTCTCATCTTCTGCCATGTATAAAAAATTACCATCACACTTAATGTAATGACCCGTTGCCACTTTCTCAATGCCTAAACTGTCTGCAAAATCAACCATAGCACCAAACTTGATATTTCGATTACACATAACACAAGGATTGGGTGTTAAACCCTCTTTATAAGTGTCTATGAAATAGTCATAAACTTCATCTTTAAATTCAGCTGCCAAATCATGAAAATGCACTTCAACATCTAAATACTTAGCCACACGTTTTACTTTTTCAAAGTTTTCTTCATGGTAACCTGCTTTATTATGTAGCTTCATGTACACACCCACGACTTCATATCCCTCTTCTTGTAAGAGAATACTTGTAACCGTAGAGTCAACTCCACCAGACATTCCGACCAATATTTTTTTCTTTTCCATTTTCTTTTCCATTATGTTTACTTAACAATTCTCTTGCATAAATTGATTTAAAATATACTCTTTTGTAGCCACTTGTAAATCTTCTGGTATTCTCTGCCCTGTAGAGATGTATGCTACAGGCTTTTTCTCATTGATTAAAAAGTTCATCATATCGGACAAATCTGTCGTTTCATCTAACTTTGTTAAAATAAAATTCTTTATATTCAAATGCTCAAAAGTTTTATTTATCTGTTCTAAATCACTTTTCTTTGCAGTCGCTGAGAGGGCTAAAGAAAATTCAAGGTTATAGTCCGTATTGCTCTTTATAAGCGAAACTAAATTGTTTAAATCTTCTACATTACTTCCAGCACTCCCAGCCGTATCTATAAATAATACATCATATTCATCTTCTAAAAACTCTACTAAGGCTACCAAAGGTATCTCCATAGCATCAGCATAGTTTTCTAACTGCTCTTTAGCCCCTACTTTTTCTCGGTCAAAGTTAATCAAACCTACTTTATGTTCTTTTTCTAAAAAATATCGGTAACGTGCAGCCAATTTTCCTACTAAAGATGTTTTACCAATCCCTGTAGCACCTACGATGATGCGTATGGTTTTACTTAACTTCTTTCTTTCCTCTTCAACATTAAGTAAAGAATCTAATTCTTCTAATACATAAGCCACCAATATCTCTTCATCTTCTTCAAAGGTCCAACCAAGTAAAGAAGCCAATAGCTTTTCTGTCCAAACTCTGTCTAAGCCTTTATCGGTAAATCTCTTCAGCACTTTTTTAATAAGAGGTGTATATTCAAGTACCTCTCTTGCTAAAGAACCATGTATTAATCCTATTTCTTCTCTTAATGCACGAATATCATCAACAGTTAAAAGCTTTTCTTCTTCATTTTTGGACATAACCACTCATTAGATTTTAGTTTTCAGATAAGTTAGAGGAATAGTGACCGAATTCCGACTCGCCCAATGAGGGTGAGGAATGCTTAACTCTTTTGAGTTCATGTATACTTGTTCGTAAAATATTAAATCAATATCTAAAGTACGAGGAGCATCAGGAAAAGAGCGTCTTCTTCCAAACCTTTTTTCTACATGCAAAATATAGCGTAAAAGTGCTTTAGGTCGTAAACAGGTTTTCACAATTATTAATGAGTTATGAAAGTCATCTTGCTCTAAATAACCAAAAGGTGGGTTTCTTAAAATCGGTGAAGTTTCAACAATATCTACAAAAGGTGAAGTTTTTAAGTGATAAAATAAATGATTAAATCGACGAGAAACATCTCCTATATTTCCACCTATTCCAAGTAAGGCTTGAAAGCATTTTTTAGATTTTTGTTTTGATAAATAAGGATAATTATTTTGAAAAGTTATTGTGTTACTTTTGTCTAATTTTTTTTGCATTTAAATTTCTTTGTATATTATTTAGAAATAAATAAGTTTTTATTTTTCTAAAATTCTATCAAATCATATCAAATTGTAACAAGTTATATACTTAGCTTCTAAGGAGCTCTAAAAATAAAGTATTTTAATTCTTAAATTAAACTAAGAAGTCTTATGTTTAGTATGCTATATTGCATCAATATTTGAGGAGAAAATAATGCACAAAGAGTTAAAAGGCTGGGTAGAATGGCTAGGTATAGAAGAACCTACCCTTAGCATAGTAAATAGTAATGCTAGTACTAAACAATATTATAGAATTGAAAATCAAACTAAAAAAATGTTAGTACTAGATGCTTCAGAATGTAAAGAACTTGTTCCTAGAATGCTTGGTATTGGCTTAAGACTGAAAGAAACAAAGGTGCTTACCCCTCTTGCTCGTTCCTTTGAACAACATAAAGGGTTTATGCTCTCAGATGACATAGGTTCAACCCATCTTTTTGACAAGTGTATTGATGCTGGTGCAAGAACTTATTATGAAAAAGCCATTAAAACTTTAGTCGAGATGCAAAAAGCACCGACCATAAATATGAAACTGTATGACATGGGCTTTTTAATTGAAGAGATGAATCTTATGCTAGAGTGGTATTTAAAAAAATACTTAGGTCATAAAATAGAGTGTGTTGAAGCAAAAATGATTTTAGATAGCTTCATGCTTATTGCCAAAGAAGTATTGGCTCAACCACAAGAAACATTTGTTCATAGTGATTACCATTCAAAAAATCTTATGATAAATGAGAATGATGAAATGGTACTCATTGAGTTTCAAGATGCAAGAGAAGGTGCGTTGACCTATGATTTAGTCTCTTTACTTTATGACGCTTATGTAGCACTGGACAAAAGAGAACGTAAACGCTTTATCAAGCTATTTAAAAACTTAAAAGGTATAGAAGTAGATGATGAAACATTCATGCGTTGGGTTGACTTTACAGCCATTCAACGAAGTCTTACGCAATTGGGTAAGTTTGCTAGATTGAGTATTCGTGATGGGAAAACAACTCAGATCGAACATGTACCTCTTGTGCTTCAGTACATTTTAGATTTGGCTTCTAACTATCCTGAACTAGAACAACTTGTTGTCATCTTAACCCCTGAAGAAACAGATTCTATTGGATTTACTTTATGACACTTGACAAACTTCAATTTGAAACTAAGTATCTTTCTTTAGATCCTGAATTTTATGAGCTAACTAAACCAATACCATTGAATGAACCTTATTTTATTAGTTTTAACCCTGAGGTGGCTGAGCTAATTGACCTTGATGAGGTAAGAAAAGATGATGCTACTTTTTTAAAACTCTTAAATGGTACTTTTATACCAGAGAGTGCAAAAACTTTTGCCATGTGTTATGCAGGGCATCAGTTTAGTCATTACGCCATACGTTTAGGAGATGGACGAGCCATAAACTATGGAAGCATTAATGGCTGGAACATTCAAACCAAAGGAAGTGGTGAAACAGCCTATTCACGTACAGCCGATGGTCGTGCAGCTTTGCCTTCTTCCATTCGTGAATACCTCATGAGTGAAGCGATGCATCATCTAGGTATTCCTTCGACACGTGCTTTGGGTATTATTGGATCGCAAACTAAATTATTACGTAACACCATTGAAAAAGGTGCTATTATCATGCGACTTTCGCCTAGTTGGATACGTTTTGGTACTTTTGAGTATTTTTCATACCTTAAAGAGTACGACAAACTAAAATCACTAACAGACTATGCCATTACTGAGTCCTACCCTCATTTGGAAAATAAAGAAGATAGATACTATCAATTTTTTTCTGAAGTAGTCGAGCGTACAGCCAAACTCATAGCTCATTGGCAAGGGGTAGGTTTTTGTCATGGGGTGATGAATACGGACAACATGTCCATTGCAGGGCTAACTTTAGATTATGGTCCTTTTTCAATGTTGGATGATTTTGACTTTGGTTTTGTCTGTAACTCAACGGACAAAGCAGGACGTTACGCTTATGGAGAACAACCCAATATTTCTTACTGGAATTTAACCAAATTTTCTAAGGCTTTAGCTCCTATTATCGATGTGAAAAAGATGGAACAGAAACTGGAAGATTATGGTAGTTTCATTTACCCTAACGCTTACATCAAAGTTATGCGTCAAAAAATGGGTTTAGAGTTCGAGCTAAATGAAGACATGGAACTTATTGAAAATTTAGTAGGAACCTTACAAGATGCTTACATAGACCATACCATTTTCTTTAGAACACTAAGTCATTATGACGGTGAACGAATGCCAATTTTTGAATTGGCTATGAATCCTGTCCCCTTAGATACTTGGCTAACTCTTTATGATAAACGTTTAGAAAAAGAGACGCGTACCCATACAGAACGTCAAAACTTCATGCTAAAGACAAATCCAAAATATGTTTTAAAAAACTACATGCTTCAAGATGCGATTGCTTTGACTAAAGGGGGTAACTTTTCTAGAGTAGAAGAGTTACTTTATATTGCTCAACATCCTTTTGATGAATTACCTGAGTTTGAAAAGTTTGCTGTTGAGACGCCTGAGCATTATAAGAATGTTACACTTTCTTGTTCGTCGTAAGATTACTTTTTAATAAGGTCACAAATATCTATATCTAAAGCTTTTGAAATTTTGTAAATATGTTCTAAATTGAAGTGCTTTTTATGGCACTGACCAAATAGAAGATTAACCTCTCAAATTCAAATCTTTTTTCATACTCTTATTATAGAAGCGAGTATAGAAAGTCCTTTAACTAATCAGATTATGAACTTAGGGGCAACAGGTTACACTGTATCTGAAGTTCATGGTCGAGGAGACAGAGGGGTACGAAACAATGAACTCTTTGAAATAAGCAATATTAAAATTGAGGTAGCCTGTAGCAGTGAACTTGCCAATAAAATCAAAAGTTATGTCCAAGAAACTTATGGAAAAAACTACGCAACTTCACTTTATACACATGAAATCTATACTTAATCTATTCCCATATTTAATATGGGAATAAAAAGAAACTATTCGTTTATAGAAACTTCTTTCTTCTTAGAATAGTTTTTAGAAAGATAATTAAGCATCCGTTCTTCTTGGGCTTTTTCTATTTTCCACAGCCCATAGGCATTTTGCATAATATGGATTTTACGTTTCCAAAACTTTTTGTCACCACCATTGACCACAATAAATCGACCTGTGTGACATACAGTACAATTTTCTTTAACATCTCCTAAACCTTTATCAGCAATCAACCCTGTTGTGTTGTCTATTTCTTCTGCAGTTAAGAGTGTTACCATGCTAAGGCTTATTATAATCATTATTTTTTTATACATTTATCTCTCCTTTCTTAATATACTAATGTATTTTCAATCATAGTTACAACTTCCACTGATAAGTTCATTAACTTTTTATCAATTTGGGCAAGATATTTTAATTCTTTTAGGTCAACATTTGGTTTTTTATAGACATCTTCTACTTCTTTGTAAAGCTTATGCATCTCTTGAAGTTTTTTTTGAATTGGTTGACTAGTTACTTTAGTAAGTCCTCTTTTATTTTCACCCTTGAGTAGTCCTTCAAGACCATTTTTAAAGAGAATAATGCTTCCTCTTAATCGGACATTGTTTCGCTCTGCATCCTCCTTACTATAAACAAGAAATTTTTCCTTAAACATCTTTTGTGTTAGCATTCGTTGACGGTCAGCAAATTTTAGTGTGTGTACAACGACTTGATTGTCATGTGTATTAAGAATTGTTTTACTTTGAATAGTTTGTGTTAATTTATGAGAAAGTCGCATGAGTTTTTCATTTTGACTAATAATAAAAGTATAAGCCTCTTTATTTACTTTTTTATCTTTATAAAATTTTTTGACAGCAACATAAAAATCTTTCCACACGACCTGTACTTCATTTAACTCTGATAAAATTTCTTTATCGATTTGCTTTGGTACTTTAAGATCTGCATCACCTTTGAGCATTCCTTTTATGAAGTCATCAAACTTCTTTGCTGAATCCATAAGATCTTTATGATAGTTATCTACCTCAATCCCTTGGGCGATAAGAATCACATCTTTTGCCATACGCTGAGACAACATTTTATTTAAGGCAGCTAAGTTAATGACTTTATTTTTTGCTTCTTCTTGTTCAAATGCCTGATTAACAATTTGACTAAGTTCAAAATGAAGATCTTTTGCATGGAGTGTTGTCTTAGCTATCAATACAAAAAACAGCGTTAATAGTACTTTTCTTATCATTATTGAGCCTTTATTTTTTTTTATTATATTTTATTATATTATTATTCTTCTTTTAAATAAATTAATTTAAATGTATAAGTTATATCAAAAATAAGAGTTAATCATAAATAAAGTCATTCTTATTCTTTTCCTTGTGTATTAGAATACTGTAAATAATCAAAAATAGCTTGAACTTCTTCATCCGTTAAGTAATACATGGGCATGATTTTATGCCGTTTTCTTTTGTTCTCTTCACGGTATTCATTTTTTAAACTGGCTTTTAAATCTTTCAGCGAATAAGAAGTGATATTTACCCCTCTTAAAAGTTTTGGGTTTCTTTTCTTGTCATAATATTTTGCAATTTTTTGTCCACCTTTACCTTCTGATCCATGACATTGAGAACAAGAAATACCTCGTGGATTTTTGTAAAGTATTCTTCCATATTCAACAGAAGACAGAAAACTATCTGAAGTCTGTACAGTAAGGTTTTCGTCTTCTATACCTATATTACTTTCGCTGTTTGAAGCATAGATAAAAAAAGAAAATAGGCTTATAATTATTAAGAATTTCAAAATGAGGATTACCTCTCTAAAATAGATTTTTTGATATAATACCAAAAAATTAGTTCAAAGTGAAAAAATGCAACTTATCGATGGAAAATCCTTATCTAAAAAAGTGCAAGACGCTGTAAAGTCTGACATAGAAATCTTAAAAGCTGAACAAGGAATGGTTCCTGGTTTAGCTGTAGTTATTGTGGGTGATGATCCAGCCAGTCATGCTTATGTTGGCATGAAAGAAAAAGCATGTAAAAATGTGGGCGTTTATTCTATCGCTCATAAAATGCCTGATACCATTACGCAAGATGAAATTATAGAAATTATTACCATGATGAATAATAATCCTCATATTCATGGTATTTTAGTACAATTGCCATTACCTCCCCATATAGATACTACAAAAATTTTAGAAGTTATTAACCCTAGGAAAGATGTAGATGGATTTCATGCTTATAATGTTGGACGAATGGTTTCCAACTTAGAAAGTTTTGTGGCTTGTACACCTTTAGGTGTTATGAAAATGTTTGAAGAATATAACATTGAACTAGAAGGTAAAGATGTCGTAGTAGTAGGTGCATCAAACATTGTGGGTAAACCTATGGCATCTTTATTACTCAATGCCAATGCGACGGTTACAGTAACCCATATTTATACAAAAGATTTAAAGGCACATACCTCAAAAGCTGATATTGTTATTGTAGGTGTAGGTGTACCAAATCTCATAAAAGAAGAGATGATAAAAGAGGGTGCTATTGTGATTGATATTGGAATTAATCGTTTAGAGGATGGTCGTTTGGTGGGCGATGTAGATTTTGATGCTGTCTCAAAAAAATGTTCCTACATCACACCAGTTCCAGGAGGTGTTGGGCCCATGACCATTGGAATGTTACTTCAAAATACACTTATTTCAGCCCAAGCATTTGCAAAAGAAAAACAACAATTAAACGAAGGTAATTAATGAAATTTTTAAATAAATTATATCGATTTTCAAGTACTTGGACAGGAACAATTATTATTGTTCTTTTTCTTATTTTCTTTGTCATTCAGTCCTTTGTAATTCCTTCTGGTTCAATGAAAAGAACGTTACAGATTGGTGACTTTTTATTTGCGAAGAAATTTTCTTATGGAACACCCATTCCTGTACTTCCTTGGCTTCAAATTCCTTTACTTCCCGACTTTAATAACAATGGACACCTCATAGAGGGTGACAAGCCAAAACGTGAAGACATTGTTATTTTTCTTTATCCTAAAGATGAAAAAACCCATTTTGTAAAACGTTGTGTGGCTACAGGTGGTGATGAAATTGTTTATCAAGACAAACACCTTTATGTTCACTTTATAGAAGGGGATGATTACATCAAAGAAAATTATAAAGCAGAGAAAATAAAAGAGTTTAGAGGTAAACTTTGGGTAGATAATCCTTATATGGATAAGTATAAAGGAATTCAGTATGACCCAGAAAGAAATTCTGCTTTTGCCAATCTTGCCAATCTACCTAATGACATGAATCCTATTTATGTTAAGGAATTAGGTAAAGCCATGTATCAAAGTAATACAGGTACAAAAATGAATGCTTTTTATAAAAAAGTTGAAAAAGATCATTACTACATGGTTGGTGATAACAGGGACAATTCAGCAGATAGCCGTTTTTGGGGTTCTGTATCGTATAAGTTAGTTATTGGTCAACCTTGGTTTATCTATTTTTCTTGGGACACAGAAAAAAAGAGTATTCGTTGGGATAGACTAGGTACATTTATTGATGATTTACAGTTAGAAAAACCAAGATATTAGTAGGGAAATATGAAATATTACATTGCAACAGATCATGCAGGATACGCACTTAAAGAGTTTACGAAAGCTTATGTTGAAGAGTTAGGACATGAAATTATTGATTTGGGACCTGACTCTGCTGATAGGGTAGATTACCCTGATTTTGCTAAAAAATGTGCTGAGGCCGTTCTGGCAGATGAAGGTAGTCATGGTATTCTTGTCTGTGGAACAGGTATTGGTATTTCTATTGCAGCAAATAAAGTAGCTGGTATACGTGCTGGGCTTTGTCATGATGCTTTTACAGCTTATGCTACGAGAGCACATAATGATGCCAATATTTTATGTTTTGGTGAGCGTGTTGTCGGAAAAGGTGTCTTAGAAACAATTTTAGATGCCTTTTGTAGCACAGAGTTTGAAGGTGGAAGACACACTGGACGTGTAGAAAAAATAGAAGGCTGTAGCCTTGGTGCAGATTTAGGATGAAAAAATATGATTAAAGAAATAAAGTCAGGCTTTATTGCTGTAGTTGGAAGACCAAATTCAGGTAAAAGTACTTTACTAAACTTTTTAGTGGGTGAAAAATTGGCAATGGTATCCAAAAAAGCACAAGCGACGAGAAAAAGAATGAACATCATTGTAATGCATGAGGATAATCAGCTTATTTTTGTTGATACCCCAGGTATTCATAAAAAAGAGCGTTTAATCAATGAATTCATGCTTGAAGAAGCATTAAAAGCCATGGGAGATGCTGATCTTATTTTATTTTTAGCACCGATTACAGATAAACTTGATGAATATGAAAAGTTTTTAGCGTTAAAAGAGAGTTCAAAAGCCAAACATATTGTATTGCTTACAAAAATGGATCATGTACCTCAAGCTAAAATTTTAGAAAAGCTAGGAGAGTATCAAAAATATCAAGATAGATTTGAAGCAATTATTCCTTTTTCTGTTAATAAAAAAGTAGGTAAGACACCTTTACTTAATGAAGTGGTTAAATATTTACCAACTTCTCCTGCCCTTTTTGACACAGACATTACAACAACTGAGTTTGTAAGAGATATATATAAAGAGCTGATAAGAGAATCAATTTTTGAAAATCTATCCGATGAGATTCCGTATGAGTCTGATGTAACGATTGAAAAAATAGATGAAGAAGAAGGCATAGATCGTGTCTATGCTACAATTATTGTTGAAAAAGAGACGCAAAAAGGTATTATTGTAGGAAATAAAGGTGAAGGAATTAAACGTGTTGGGAAATTGGCACGACAACAACTCGAGCTTTTTTCTCAAAAAAAAATTTACTTAGATTTGCATGTTGCTGTGAAAAAGGGTTGGTCTAAGTCACGTGGTGGTCTTGAAGACATGGGTTATATTTTTTAATTGATAAATAAGGAAAGTACTATATGACATTCAATACCATTAAACAAAGTATTTATGCTTTGTATTTGACCAATTCATTTGGATTTAAATTAAAAAGAGTTTCAAATTCTTTAGAAAAGAAAGCACTACGTACGAAATACTCAGAAGTACAATTAAAAGCATTGAACATAAAAGTTAAAGTTTTAAACAGAGAAAAAATTCCAGAAGATGGACAATATTTAGTAATTTGTAATCATAGAGGGATTATTGACCCTCCTGTGTTAGAAGTAGCCTTAAAAAATACCAATATTTTTGGGGTTTGGGTTTCCAAAAAAGAACTTTATAATTCACCTTTCTTTGGTCTCTTTGTACGTAATGCTGGTTCTATTTTATTAGACAGAGAAAAAAGTCAAATGTCTGGTTTTTTTTCTGATACGAAAAAAGCTGTTAAAGAGGGTTCTTCTATATTTATTTTTCCTGAAGGAACTCGAAATAAAACCGAAGAATCATTAATAGAGTTTAAAGAGGGCTTTAGAATAATTGCACTTAAAAATAGACTTCCTATTTTACCTGTGTATATACGTAGCAATACAAATAAAGCTTTAGGTAGTGCATTAGAAAATAAAAACTTAAAACAGACCTTAGAAATAGAGTTTGGTGGTTTGATTGACTATAAAGAAAGAGGTAATATTCAGACAATTTATAAAAAAATGTTTGCTATTTAAAAAATCTTCACTATTTTATATTTTTTTAAGGAGCTTTTCCCTATAATCTCACTCCACGGACAGTTGGGTGAGTTGGCTGAAACCACATCCCTGCTAAGGATGCGTACTCGTAAGGGTACCGAGAGTTCGAATCTCTCACTGTCCGCCATTTAATTATTACATAAGACACTTACCCCCCCTAAAAAAATTTTAATTAAACTCAGAATGCCAAAACCGATACCATCTATCGGCATAAAAAGCTTTAATAATCATCCAAATCAGATACAAAATAAACCCAAGTAAAGGCACATAATACACAAAAAATGCCCAAAAAGCTTTGTAACTTTCCCAATCTCCCAATTCTGTAACTGACCAATAGGCAACTAAAGAACCATAAATTGGAACTAAAGCTGTAAAAAAAGAGCTGAGTAAATTAGCTAGGAAACCCATTTCATATTTTTCGCTATACCAATCATAAATAAAAAAGAACTGTAAAATGGTCATAACGCCATACCAAATAATATTTAGACCAATAAGAGCTGTTATCCATTCAGGGATTCTGCTTAATTCTAAGTCATCAATTTCAGATTCACTCCACTCACCATTGACCCATTTATAGAGTTCATACTCTACTTCTTGTTCATCAAGCTCTTCTGAAAACTCTATGAACTCTGGCATCTCATCTTCCATGCCAATGTCTAACACAATACGTTCATTACTTATGATTTTCTTGGCTATTGAGGTAATTTTATAATCATCTTCAATAATAAAACGTTGTAAGTCTTGGGCTAGAGACTTAACATCATCAAACTCATTCATCGAAAATTTTATGGCTATTTTTTTCATATAAAATCATAACATAAAAATATGCTATAATTTACATATGATTAAAGAACATGAATTGGACAAACTTATCATCTGTAAAAAGTGTCATACATTATATGAAAAAGTGCCACTTACAAAAAATGAAAAAGCCTTTTGTAATGAATGCAATGTCCTACTCTATCAACAAGATGCTGACATGCTCAACAAAAGCTTAGCACTGGTTATTACAGCTGGTATTTCTTTGTTTATTGCCTTTAACTTTAGTATCATTAACATTAACATTCAAGGGCTTGAACAAAGCCTTACCTTAACCTCACTTTTTATGGTTTTAGCTGAACATGAACAGTATGTGGTCGGCTTACTCTTTCTTTTTATTATCGTTATTTTTCCCATTAGTATCTTATTGTCGACCTTTGTACTGCTCTTCTTCATGAAAATTGGAAAAGCCCCTTACTTAACCAAACGTTTACTTATTTTATTGGCTCATCTAAAACCTTGGAATATGGTAGATATTTTTTTTATTTCTCTTTTAGTTTCAATGGTCAAACTTTTTGATATTGCGAACATAGAATTGGGAATTGCTTTTGTTGCTTTTCTCTTTATGCTCATTCTTGACATCATCATTACAAAAAATTTAAGCTTTCATGAACTTTGGCTACTTCATGCTCAAACTTACGGATACAAAGATGAATAATGAACACCTAATTCGCTGTCATATCTGTGAAACAGTCAACTATGACAATGCCTTAACTTCAGAATGTAGACGTTGCCATACTAAGATTAGAGCTTCTCTACGTTGTTCCTACAACAAAACACTGGCATTTTTAATCACAGCCATAATCCTTTATATCCCTGCAAATCTTTATCCTATCTTAATTACTAAGCAATTTGGGATGAACTCTGAAAGTACTATTTTAGGGGGAATCATTCATCTTTGGGAACTAGGTTCTTACCCCATTGCACTTATTATTCTTGTGGCTTCAGTGGTCGTTCCTCTTTTAAAGTTTTTACTTATTACTTACCTACTTATTACATCCAAACATCAAACCCATTCCTCTTCCCTAGATAAGCATAAACTTTTATACATTACCGAGTCTATTGGTCCTTGGTCTATGGTTGACGTGTTTGTAGTCGTCATTCTTTCTGTACTCATTCACTTCTCAGGTATACAAATTTATCCTGGAACTGCTGCCACAGCTTTTGCACTCATGGTTTTTTTTACCATGCTCTCAGCACTCTCTTTTGACACACGTCTTATAGTAAATCACAATAAAAAAAGTAATTATAAAAAAGGAAAAGCCCTACATGCCTCATAATAAATATAACACCCCTAGAATCAAAGATTCAAAAGGCATACAACTCCTCACAACCATTTGGATGGTTCCTTTTATTGCCATGATTATTGCCTTATGGTTAGCTTTTCAATATTACTCTAAAGTAGGTCCTCTTATTACCATAGACTTTAAAGAAAATGCAGGACTAGTCGCCAAACAAAGTTATGTAAAACTTCGTAATGTCATTGTAGGTACAGTTAAAACTGTAGCACTTTCACAAGAAGGAAATGGTGTCACCGTACAAATACGTATGAATAAAAATGTTTCCAAGTACCTAAATAAATCAGCAAAATTTTGGATTGTTCATCCTGATGTAGATTCCAGTGGGGTTACAGGTCTTGATACCTTATTATCAGGTTCCTACATTGAACTAAAAGCAACAAAAAGTGAAAAAACAAAAAAACATTTTAATGGTTTAGAAGAAGCCCCAGCCAAAGATGCTGAAGGCAAAACGTATTTACTCTCAGCACCACAATCATACCATCTAAAAAAAGGTTCAAATGTCTACTATCGTATGATTAAAATAGGAGAAATACAACGCGTGGGCATTGCTCCTGATGGAAAGAAAATAAATTTTATGATTTTTGTAAATCAAGAGTATATTAAATACATTAATATAAAAAGTAAATTTTATACTACCTCTTCAATTTCAGTAGACATTTCAAAAGGAAAACTTGATGTAGATGTTGCCTCACTCTCCCAAATAGCTAGAGGAGGGATTTCCATTTATACCCCCACACAAAGTTTAATAGAAAATTCACATTTAGCCTTAAAAAAAGGTCATCTCTTTCCACTTTACAAAAACCTCAATCAGATGAAAGCAAAACATCTTATGAGAGGCATACATGACAAAATTTATAAATTTAAATTTAACGAAAGTATTTCTAAACTTGAAATTGATTCAGCAATTGAGTTCAACGGTTTTCAAGTAGGTCATGTTATTGATATTTCAAGCCATTTTAACCCCCAATCTAAAACTGTTGAATCTGAGATCTATGCCATCATACATACCAAAAG
>CACVAZ010000118.1:0-5725 GCA_902727995.1 uncultured Sulfurovum sp. | reverse complement strand
TTAAAGTAACCGTTCCCAAATATCTAGACGAAGATAAAATTGTGCGACAAGTCACTCCCTATCAAATTGAACTCATTGAGAAAGCCCAATGGCTAATCCCTATGGATCAAAAATTAACAGAAGTACTCATTAATTATTTACAACAATCCATGAACAATCCAAATGTTCATCTCTATCCATGGGATAGTAACAATAAGACAGAAAAAAGAGTCATCGTTGAGATTAAAAGCTTCATTCCCTCAGATAAGAAAGTAATCTTAAAAGCAAATTATAAAATAATAAATCTAAAAAATAATATCAGTCAAATTAAACTTTTTGAAACCACCGTAAGCAATAATAATGACATTGAGAGTATGATGCAAAGTATGGAAAAAGCTTATCTAAAACTATTAGAAGATATTAAAAAGACGCTTATTAACAATAAATGAGTATAATTATTTATGAAATTTTTTAAACTATTGTATTCATTATTATCTAAGCTTCTAATGTTAATAATCTTACTACTTATATCACTTATTTTTTACTTTAGTATGCCCATCAAAACTACAGAGACAGTGATTTTACCACAAGGGTCAATTACAAAAGTCATTAGCCATTTAAAAGCACAAGGTTACGCTTTAACTTTTTTAGACACTTATCTTTTGGCTTATGCTTTAAATCCCCCAAAAAGTGGTACGTTACATATTGGGACTAAACAAATGAGTCGTATTGAGTTTTTAAAAAAACTCTCTACAGCAAAAGAAGCCATAGATGTGATTACTCTCATTCCTGGTGAAACACGCCCCATATTTTTAGAAGAATTGGCAAAACGAAAAAAACTAAATCTAAGTAAATTAGAAAGTGCTTATGCTGAGTTTTCAAGCTATAAAGAAGCTGGAATCATACCTGAAACCTATCATCTACCTAAAAATATATCTGAAAAAAAACTTATTACTTTTCTTGTAAGCGAAAGTGAAAAAAAGTACAAAGAACTTGCCATCAAACATCTACAAAAATATGATAAAAAAGAGTGGCTAAGAATTCTAACCATTGCCTCCGTTATTCAAAAAGAAGCTGCTAACAACCAAGAAATGCCCATTGTCGCGTCTGTTGTTTATAATCGTCTCGAAATAGACATGCCTCTACAAATGGATGGTACACTAAACTATGGAAAGTACTCTCATGTTAAGGTCACCCCAAAACGCATTAAAACCGATACCTCAGGCTTTAATACTTACGCCAATAAAGGGCTACCCCCTTACCCTGTTTGTTCTGTTTCCATAACAGCCATAGAAGCTGCTCTAAAACCTGCCATAACAGACTATTTATATTTTATGAAAAACCAATCTGGGGTACATGATTTTACATCTTCTTACAATGAACATTTAAGAAATATTCGTAAAGCTAAAGCATTTTAAAATATCAAAATGAAAGTAGTACCTACCTCTACTTTTGACTTAAATGAAATGTCGATATCATAAACCTGACAAACTTTATGCACAATATTTAGCCCCAAACCAAAACCACCAACTTGATTACTTGCACGGTAAAAACGTTCATAAATAGCGACTTGGTCTTTTTTAGGAATCCCAATGCCTGTGTCTTCAATAATCAATTTACCCTCTTTCATACTAATCTTAATACGCCCATTTACTTTATTGTATTTAATGGCATTGTTAACTAAATTATGTACCAAACGCACAAAGCTCTCTTTGTCTATTTTGAAATAAATTTTATCTTTCTCCTCTAAGTCTATGGCAACTTTCTTTTTCTCTGCCAAAAGCGACAAGTAACTAAGCTCTTCTTTCAAAATTTTATTTAAATACAACTCTTCCACTAAAATCTCTTTGGGATTCTCTAACATGAGGTAAGTCAAATCTTTATGAATTTCAGATACCCTTGTTGCTGAGAGTTTAATACGTTCTAAGTTTTTTTGACTTTCTAATTTTGGAGCATTAATGGAGAGCATTAAAGCTGTAATAGGCGTATTTAACTCATGGGTACTGTCCTTAATAAAATTATCAAGTTGTATTCTTTTCATCTGTATGGGTCGGATGAAAAGTTTTGCTAAAAAATAACCAATAATTGCTAAAAACAAATAAATGAGAAAAAGATAAGAAAGAATCTTATACTGTAAATCACGCATATGTGCCCTCACTCCTTCTTTTTCAATCACAATATTTTTTACCCCTAAATGCCCAAAAGTACTATTGTCTACTAAAATCATTTTTTCTTTGTCCATGTAGACTTTTTCTTCAAAGTCAATAGAATCTCTTATTGAGGAGGTAATGACTTTATTCTCTTTGTCATAAAACCCTATTTTACCTTGATAGAGGTTCACTACTTTCTCTAAAGAAAAAGGATTGCCACTCATATGTGCATGAATAATCTTAGAAGAAAGTAACGAAGCATTTATCTGCATGATATTACGTGTTTTATCATAAAAAGCTTTGGATTCATTTTGATAAAAAAGGTAAGCAATGACAGCAAATAAAACAAAAGAAGAACCCAAATAAAGTAGCAAAAATTGTATAAGTGTTCGCTTCTCTTCTTTAATTAAATACATAACCAACACCTCGAATAGTCGAGATGGCATCTTCCCCTAGATGTTTTCGCAAAGCTTTAATGTAAGTACGAAGGGTTGCCGAACTAGGAGCTGTGTCATAAGACCAAATATTAACCATTAGCTCATCAGATGAAAGAACTTCAGCTCTATGTTGTAAAAAATAGGCTAAAAACTCTCCCTCTTTTTTGGAGAGTTTTGTCTCTTTTTTCTTATTGGTCAAGACATAACGTGACACATCATAAAAAATATTTTCTGAAATTTTTACAGCTTCTAAACGGTCTATATTAAATTGTCTTTTAATATTCTCGATTCTGGCTTTAAGCTCTATCATCTCAAATGGTTTTTTCAAATAATCATTTGCACCCAAAGCAAACCCTTCTGAAACATTAGAAGAAGTGTTCATGGAAGTAATGAAAATAGTAGGAGTATTGTTTCCAGAGTCACGCAAATTTTTTAAAAGTTCAAAGCCATTAAGGAAAGGGACATTTACGTCTAAAAGCAAAAGATCAAACTTCTCTTCAAAAAGTAGCTCTTCTGCTTCCACACCATTATACAAAGCTGTAACTTTGTAGTCATATTCTTCAAGATGTTCAACCATAATTTCCGAGAGCATAAGGTCATCTTCAAGAAGAAATATTTTCATAAAATCCTATACTTCTTCTTGGTTAATATGCTCTTCAGCACCTTCACTAAGCTTCATAAGTAATACCAAGTTTCGTACCGAATAGAATTTATCTGAACGATTCCAAGCCAACTCTGACACGGCCTTTTGTAGTGCTGGAAACTCTTCATTGTTAATTAAACCCTCAGTTATCTGTTGCTCATTACTTCCATTGGTATAGACCGATCTCACAGCATAAATATCTTTGGTTAAAGGATATGCTTCAATGGACGTTTTAATCGCATCATACATCGTGTCAATTTCAGGAATAACACTGTCAAAATCCTCATAACCTCTATATCCATAATTTGAAATAACAGCTTCCCATTTTTGACCGTTAATATTCCAAATATCCGTACCCACACCATTTTCAACTTTTTTAGCTTTTGCCCAAAATGCCATGATGAATGTATGCAATACTGTAGTCTCAAACTGCTCAAAAATATTAGCTATGGCATCTTCATGCGTTGCTGCTTGTGCTACAAAAGACTCAACAAAACTGTCATTGGGAAACAAAAGGGTAAAGTCAACTTGAACCACAAATGACTCACCAAAATCTTCCATCTCAAATGCCTGAGCCACAATTCCAGGAAAAAGCCCTTCAACAAAAAAATACTCTTCCGTCTGTCCTACTTCCATGTGATGTGCTTCTAAAAGTTCTACAAGTTGTTTGTTTACATCTATGTCTAATAATTTACTCATTTATTTAGTACCTTAATTATTTTTAATATAAATCATAGTCAAATGTGCCTTAGTAGCTACTAAAGGTAACTTTTAACTATTTTTAATTTTTCATCGTTACAATGTATAAATCGAAGTAATTTTAAAGTCATTTTTCACTTCTTTTAACGTCATTAAGCCTTGACTCTTACCTGAGGCTTTCTTACCTCTTTTATTACTCACCGTCCATGCTGTGGTTGTTTTTACATCATAAAAGTTTATGTTCTTTTTTTGGTATGTTTTAACTATTTTAAAGTCAACAATCTTAAAGTTTCTATCCGTCCATTTTTTATTGTATCTTTCTTGATCTTGACGAATAACTTCATGACTAACATTGCTTAATTTAAAATATCTTCTTACCTCCTCATCATAGTAGGTCAAAGTTTCACTGCTAGACGCACTAGATGAAGCATTAATATAGGCATCTAAAAAAACTTTTATGCGTGTTATAAGTAAAACTTTGTTTTCAGCTTTTCGCAGAGTACTATTCAGCTCTAAGCCAGTCACTTTTTCAAGACTTTCAACCTTTATTTGACTCATATTTTTTTCACTTTTTTCAACTATTGGCATACTTATAATAGGTGTAGTTTGAGCAATAAGTTGTTTAACAAGAACAGCTTGTTTTTCTTCACTAAAGATTTTAGGTTTCACAGAAAGATTTTCTTCATCCTCTTTATTTACTGCTATCTCTATACTAGGTTTTACGGGCTGAATTTCAAGTTCAGCCTCTTTAACAATCTTCTGTCTAAACCTATCTGTAGGCATCTCTTCTTTTAACTTAGTTCTCTCTCTTAATACTAAATCATTTGAAGATGCTGATGATACTAACTTTTCAAAGCCATTATTTGTGCTATTTTTTTGAAAGTACTCATAAGCATAAAAAGCAATGACTCCAAGGATTATTATCATCAATAATATTTTTAGAGAGAAAGAAGAGTCTCTTTCTTTTTTATTCTCTTGTGCGATAAGTTCATTTAAGGAAGGTAAAGACTTTTCACCTTTAGGGGCAAACTGTAAATATTTTTCTAAACTCGCATTGTTTGAAAATTCCATAATAGTATAAATACTGTCATTATCTTCTTCATAACCATAAACTTTAATCTCATCCTGCTTAAGATTTAACTTTTGAGTCTCTAACTCTTCAATAATCTGTTTTTTTCTTTTATTAAAAACCCCTCTAGCCTCAACTTTTGTACTAACATATTCTTCTTCTCTAAATGAAAATGTTTCTAAAAAAAGCTCTTTTAGTACAAAAAAACTTCCCTTTCTACGTAAGTCTCTAGCAAGATAAAGTATTTCAAAATCATCCTCACCAAGAACATCAACTATTTCATATTTGTCTGAAATCTTAGCACCAATGGGTAAATATTTAATAGTTTCCATACTTATTGAGTCTTTCCACCCTTAGCAGACTGAATAGAGTTAATGTATGAATAATCTATCTTAATACTATGCTCTTTAGGTAAGGTATTAATTAAACGCCCTACCATTCCTTCAAAGTCTTCAAACAGATAATTTCCCATTGATCCAGGAATAGGATTGATCTCATTTAACAACACTTCGCCATCGACTACGAAGAAGTCACATCGAATGATGGAACCTTCAAAGATACTTGCATAAACTTTTTTGAATGCTTCTTGAATGTCTGTTTTAAGTTCAGCCGAAATATCAGCATCCCCTACTTTTCCATCACGTGAGAAGTCAAGGTATTTCTTTTCAAAGTCTAAAAACTCTTCTTTATTTGGCTCTTCAACAATGGAAAGTTCAAATTCAGATGTTTTACATCCAGCTTGGTTGTA
>CACVAZ010000117.1:55944-93490 GCA_902727995.1 uncultured Sulfurovum sp. | reverse complement strand
AATGATTTAGATGCTAGAGTTGATATTTATACTGACCCTCAACTACGTTACTATTCAGGAATCTCCAAAGCTGGAGTACCGAATGGAGTACCCCACTACATAATCTCAGGTACTATCAAAGACAGTTCTACTTGGACAGGAGTAGGAAACACAGGAAACATTCTTAAAATGAAATCAAATACAAAATCAAGTGGTAAGCTTGAGTGGTAAAATGATTTTTTATAAGAGAAAAGTATAATTAAATAAATATAAAATATAAAATATAAATTAATCTTTAAGAAATTATAAATATACTATAATCCAGTCATATAATATTTCTTAAAGGAATTGCCATGGCTTCTTTTTATAAAAAAGTTTTTTTTTCATTCTCTTTATTCTTCTCTGCTTTGCTTTTTGCTGATGGTGTCAACGTAGGAGTACAGGTTTCCAATGCTTCTGTTAATGAGAGTGAAGGAACCATAAGCTTCACCGTTACGGTTGATGAACTTCCCCTTTCAATCTTTTCTCCCGTTCACATTGATTATCAAACCATAAATGGTTCAGCTATCTCAGGTACGGACTACACAGCTAAAAGTAGTAATGTATTCACAGCTATTTGGTTTACTTCTCTGTCCCCTTCTACTTCTAAAACTGTAACCATTGATATTTTAGATGATGCCATTCATGAAAGCAATGAGTACTTTTATCTGCAAATTACTACCCCAACGAGTGGCTATTCTGTGACAGGTACAGGAAAAGCTTTGGGAACAATTATTGACGATGATGTGGATAAGTCTGTTACTGTCAATGTTAGTTGTGAGAGTACTAATGAAGGAAATATTGGTGATAATAATAATATATCTTGTAGAATATTTTTAGATAAACCATTGCCTGTGGGTGAACCAAATATTTCTATTGATTATGAAACGGCAGAGGCTTCATATTATACAGCTACTCCTAATGTTGACTATACACCTATTGCAGGAAATGTTCTGTTTATAACAGGAGATGAAGAAAAAATTATTCAAATTCCTATTATAGGAGACCTAGAAATAGAACATAATGAAGCGTTAAAATTGGTAATTTCAGGAAGTCCTGATATTGATAATAGTGAAAGTGAGCTACGAATTTGGGATGATGATGGTGATTTTCCTGTTATCTCTTTTGAACATAGTGCACTTTCTATTGTAGAAGGAAATAGTAGTCAAACATTTTTAGAAGCCAATATTATTTTAGATAACCCAGCGTTAGTAGATTCTTCTTTTACTTATGGGACATGGAATGAAACAGCAGAAAACCAATGGGGGGATAATGACTATATTTATACACAAAATGATGTCAACTTCACAGGTGGAGAAACATATTTTACGATAAAAGTTCCTATTAATGGGGACACAAAAATGGAAAATGATGAAGTTTTTCATATTGGTTTTTGGAATCTTTATAAACTAAATTGGGGTGGACTAAATGAGCAAATACAAATAAGCATTATAAATGATGATGGTTCACTTCCTAGCATCAAAATTGACATGCCTTCCTATGAAATTTATGAGGGTAACAGCACACAGCGTGAATTGAACATCACTTTAAGCCTTGATAAACCTGCATTACCGAACTCCTCTATTGAATTTTATACCTTTGACGGTTCAGCTGAATCTAGCAATAATGATTATGAAACTCTCTTAGATAAACATATTTTTACAGGAGGAGAAACTACGCTTAGCATTCCAATTAGTATTAAGGGAGATACTCAACTAGAATCCCATGAATCTTTCTATTTTAAAATTCATAATGAAGTCAACATAAGTATTGATGGTAGCAATACGGTTCCAATCATTATTTTAAATGATGACTTAGCGCCTCTTTCTATAAAAAACATCGGAGAGTTCAGATTTGATGACTGTGGTAATGAAGAGTGGAAAATAGACAATTCTCCCACAGTAAACCATGCACTTGGTACGGCTACTGGAATTATGACCGATGATGATAAAGATTACATGTGTACTTCGCTTAACGGCTATCAATCCTCAGGCTTAAAAATACCTCATCATGCAGACTATGCCTTAACAGAAGGTACGGTGTCCATGTTACTTTACGACCATCATAACATTTGGGCAAGTGATTCATGGCTTTTCAAAAAAGGCTTGTTTGACATTGAAGCCATTCGTGTAGGAGGTGACTTGCATAAGGGAAGCATTGATGTGCATCTTAATGGCAATACCATTCATACCAATGAAGTCTTTTTTACTAATAGTGATGGAGGAGACAGTGACACCCAATGGGTTCATGTCACCTTTACTTTTGGAGGTCAAGGTATGAAACTCTACATCAATGGTGAACTAAAAGGAAGTAATCCTTACACAGGAGGCATAGAGAATATTACAGATGACATAACCATGTCTACGCTATCAGGTTATTATGATGAATTTTATATTTTTCAAGGTCAAATGGGTGATAATCAAGTAACAAATTTATATCAAAATACCATTTCTAATAAAAATATTGATGGAACACTAAGAGATTGTGGTTGTGAGGGTGAAGATGCTCCTTTTATTTGTGATGATAGCATGTATATATCGAGTTCTGTTAATAGAGATAATCCTACTTCTACCAATAAAATGTGGCTTCATAAAGTTGACACCACCAAGAACCCTTTTGATTTTATCGTACTTGATTCAGAGGGTAGCAATAAAATGTATAATGCCTTAGCTTATGCCGATTCGGGGGATACTAATATCAGTAACTATATTTTTGGACTCTATAAAAAAGAGTTGGTAAAAATTAGTAAAACAGGAAAAGTGATTAGTTTGGGAAACATTTCTGAACTACCAAGCATTTTAACGACAAAGCAACTTTTTGCAGGGGCTATTTATGCCAATGAATATTATATCTCTGGACCAGGACAAGACTATGAGAAAATTTTCAAAATCAATTTATCCGATAAAAGCGTTAGTGAAATTACCTTAGACAAAGCCATTTCGTTATTGGACTTCTCATTTACACCTGATGGTAAATACCTACATGGGATTATTGATGGAGGAGCATTGGTTAAAATTGATGTAGCAACAGGTATTGTCTCTAGCCTTGGTTCTCCTCATACAGGCTACCAATTCGATTCAACTTTTTCAGATGCTAATGGACGATTTTTTGCCAATGACAGTTTGGGAAATGGATTCTTTGAATTTAATCTGAACACAGGCGAAAAGTTTTTTTTATCTGCTTCCCAAGAAGCAGACTTTAATGATGGAACAAATTGTCTCACAGCTTCACTGGTATTTACAGACCGTGGTGATGCACCCATAAGTTATGGAACACCTAGACATAATATTGACAATGGTATTTTCATGGGAACCGAAGTTGACCATGATATTCATAGCTACCACAATGTAGACGCAACAGGAGATGATCTAAATGGTACAGATGATGACGATGGGGTAAATTTAGCAAATGGATCAAATTTAAATGGAGCATTTTTAGATTTAAATACAAGTCATGACTTAAAAATAAAAGTCTCAAAAGCTGGTTATTTAAATGCTTGGATTGATTACAACATAGATGGAGACTTTGATGATATTGGTGAAAAAATCTTTACAGGACTAGCATTAACAACAGGAACACATACACTTAGTGTTAATGTTAACGATGGACTAATCGAAGATACAAAAACTTATCTGCGTTTTAGATATTCATCCACAGCCACATTAAATGCTACAGAATCAGCAAGTGATGGAGAAGTTGAAGATTATGCGATTTACTTTGGTTCAAGTTTTAAACCACTACTCGGTACTTTTAACATAGAAAGAACCAACTCAGGACTCAATCCTATTATTAACTCAGAGGCTAGAAATGCTTGGTACACACAAATAGTTGGTCGTGATTTTGATTATTCTGTACTTTTTTATGATGAAAACATGACCCAAGAAAAAGCTTTAGACAACGTGACCATCAAAGTAGAATTACTTGATGACGTAAACCAAAAAGTACTTTACCGTAACTATTATCACATTAAAAACAATCCTGCTCTTAGCCGTATTAATGCCCTATCAGGGGTCAATGTAGCCATAGACGATTTAGCAATGCTCCCTGCTCATAAAGACGTACGCTTTCGCATTACTTATGGGCTCGATGAGCAAGGAGGAATTCTTCAAGCAGACTGTAACACAGCACCTAAAACCTGTTTTAATGCTTTTACAAACATAGCCTACAATGATGCTAAAGATGATTTTTCCATTCGTCCTGAACGTTTTTTTATCAAAATTTCTGATGGAAACAGTGAAAAAATTTCCAGCGAATATCCCAATCACAATCTAAGAGTAGCAGCAGGTTATGATTATAATCTTTCTATGGTTGCAACCAAATATCTTAGCTATGATTCTGCTCTTGATTACAATAAAAGTTTTTCAGAAACTTTTGATTTTAACAATACAGGATTAACACATTGTGCTAATACCACAGGAATTAATCAAAACATTACTTTTGCTAATGGTGTATTTAATAGCTCAACTTTTATGCATGATAATGTTGGGAAATACCATGTAACCTTAACAGAGGATGAAGACTGGGCAGAAGTAGACCGAGTAAAAGGTGATTGTGAATTAGGAAAAAGTACTTCTGCAACACTCCATTCAAACCAGCGTTCAGGCTGTAACATTGCTGTCAAGCAACATGGAATTGATTTAACGTTTTATCCTTTTCAATTTAAAGTCGATTTAGCACAACATAATTTACCCAACAATAGCCATCCTGATTTTATTTACATGAGTCCTTTAAACCAAAACTATTACCAGACAGGAATGCAGTTCAAAGGAGAGATTGTGGCACAAGGAAAAAATAATGTTAGTACCAGTAACTTTAGCCATTCGTGTATGGCAAAAGATCTTTTACTCACCCCTTTGGCAAGTCTTAAAAGTGAAGATGGTCTCATTACTGCTCCTAAAACCATTTTAACAGCTCCAATAGAAGGGAACCATAGCCGTGAAGAGGTCAATATCATACGTATGGAACGTTTTAACAATGAAGACTATAATCTTTCAAACTACAACACTCTTGCCTACGTAACTGATGAATTAAACATCACAGCAGATAAATTTCTTGATGGAAAAAATGGTTCGGTCGAGTTAGATTTACGCTACAACATTCAAAAACATTTAACCCAGCCCATTAATCCCATCAACATTAAGTTTGACAACATTCATGTGAAATCCGATACAGCCTACAGTGAAACCAATAAGAGTACGCAGCATGTTCCTAAAGGAGAGAAAAACTTCAATGGCATTGAACGTAATTTTTATTTTACTCAAGTGGCTTCTGACCTATTAAATTATCCACGTATTTACTTCAAAAAGTCTAAAGTAGTTCGCACCCCTTTGAATGTCGATATCTTTTGTAATGCCCCAAAAGCCTATTGTCAAGAGACAGGCATTTTAAATAATACGGTCATAGAAAGTAGTCCAAGAAAACAACAAGGGTGGTATCTTTCGGTCAACCATGACCAAAGTAGTGATGGAGAAGTCACTTCCCTCACTCCCAATCCAAATGTTGTCAACATTTCCCCCATTCCTGTTAAATTTAGCTCAGGACGCAATGGTGTAGTTCTTACTAGTTTTAACAATTGTACTATTCCTAGTACTAAAATAAGCATTGGAACCGATCCTGTACTCGATTATCATCCACAAGGGATGCCTCCTTACTATGTAGTAAATTGTACCAATCAAGATGATTCCCAATGGACAGGAATTGGAGAGTCAGGTAACATCATCAAGTCCAAAGCAGGAGTGCATTCCGTAGGTAAAATGGATTGGTAAAATGGATTAATAAACTTAAATTATTATTAATTTATATATTTAATATATAAATTTTAACCTAAAAAGAAGTAAAAGCCTATTATACTTTTATTAAAATAAAATTATAAAAAGGATTTAATTTTGAAAAATATTTTTAAATTAATTTTTTTACTTTCTTTTAGTACTTTGACCCTTTATTCTCAAAGCATTACCTTATCGGGTACTCTAAGAGACTTTAAAAGTTCTCACCCCGATTTTGAACTTTATGCAGAATTTAATAATTGGAATTTTGCTGGATTAGACTACGGAATGGTACAAGATCAACTTGATGAAAATAGAAATCCTGTTTTTAATAATTCTACAAAAAACTCAACAACTCACAATACTTTTAATCAATGGTACAATGATGTTTCAGGAGTTAATCAATCAATGCCTTATACCATTACCTTAGAAAAACAAAACAATGTGTATGTTTATGACAGTGAGACTAATCCTATGGGCGAAACTTCAAACGTGAACTATGAAGGTTTTTTTCCCTTAGATAATCAGCTTTTTGGCAATGAGGGACAAGAACATAATTATCATATGACCTATGAAATACACTCTCAATTTACCTATCAAGGTGGCGAAATATTTACCTTTTCTGGGGATGATGATGTTTGGGTGTTTATTAATAATAAATTGGCTGTTGATATTGGAGGAATTCATGGTAAAGAAGAAAAGTCTGTTAACTTAGACAACTTAGATTTAGTCATTGGAAATACCTATAATTTTGATATGTTTTGGGCAGAAAGACAAACTGTTGAATCCAACTTTAAAATCACCACATCCATTGAACTTATTGACAACCCTTCCCTTAGCATTGAATCAAATCCTTCTATAACAGAAGGAGACAGTGGTCTAAAAGAAATGTTATTTAATATAATACTAAATAAACCAGCTCCAAAAAAAATTACCTTCGAGTACACCTTAAGTAATAATTCTGCGATATTTGGGGAAGACTATCAAGAAGGTTCAATCGCACAAGGGCAAACCATTAGCATTCCTAAAAATGCTGACTCTACCAGTATTTCTGTACTAATAAAAGGAGATACTAAAGTTGAAGACAATGAAACTTTTACCCTAAAATTAAGCAACATAGACAATGCTACTTTTACTCCTGAATCAGTAACTGCCATAGCCACTATTATGAATGATGATGAAATAATTAGTGAACTGGCATGTACCGAAAATCCCTCATCAATTGAAGTAAAAATATCTGATGATGATGACGATGCTGAAGAGCGAGTAAGTAATGGGAACATGAACATTGGAAGCAGTGACCTAGAGATGACACAAGAGGATCACCAACAAATAATAGGACTTCGTTTTCAAAATCTCTCTATTCCAAAAGGAGCGAGTATTACCAATGCCTACATCCAATTTACCTCAGAAGAAAAAGATTCAGACTCTACCAACTTAACCATTTATGGAGAAAGTACGAACCATGCATCTCAATTTATTTCTACGGCTTATAATATAAGCAATAGAAATAAAACAACAGCCTTTGTATCTTGGTCACCTGAAGCATGGATGAATAAAAACAAACAAGATTCTGAACAGAGAACAAGTGATTTAAAGAGTATTGTTCAAGAAATAGTCAATAAAGACGGATGGAATAATGGTAATGCCATGGCATTTATTATCTCAGGAAATGGAAAACGTGTTGCTGATTCTTATGATGGTTCTTCATCAAAAGCACCCTACCTTCATGTAGAGTTTAATGACTGTTCAGACCCATCAAGCGAAACTTCATCAGCCACTTGTTATGCACTAACTGATAATAATAAAAAACTCTATAAAGTCTCTATGATTCCCAATGGAGATCCTTTGCCTTTTGCCTCTGTTGTTAATATCGACAAACAGTTTAATGGTGAGGGTTCAGCTTATAGAGCGAGTAATCATACTTTTTATGCTTTTCAAGGAAATAGTGATGATTCTGGACCAAGTGATTTATACACAATAAATGTAAACAGTGGTGCTACTGAAAAAGTTAAAAACAACATTATTTCAGGAGCTGTGGATGGGGCTGAATTTTACTTTGACCCTGTTTTAAACAAAGAAATACTCTACATTATTAGTGGTGAATATGACTCTAAACTATATGCATTTGACCCTGACAATTGGACGGTACTTGATGGTTATCCTAAAAATACCAATGTTGACTTATCAAGTTTGGCAATTGATCCTCTTACAGGTTTAGGTTATGCTATTGATGACTATGATTATTCTAATCTCAAACCACCACTTTATAGTATTGACCTAAAAACAGGATTGACAACTTTTGTAACTCGATTACAAAATTTAGCTGATGCTGAAGGTTTGGCTTTTGCTAGTGATGGTAATCTTTATGTAGAAGATGAAGGACGAGATGACCTTGATGGAAAAAGACTTTATAAAGTAAATCTTCAAACAGGTGTATTGGTTCCATCTGCCATTACCAATGCAGACGGAGACATCGAAGGGCTTTCTTGTAATGGTACACAAATAGCCATTGAAAATGCTTCAATCAGTATTGCATCGAATCCTTCTATAGTAGAAGGAGATACAAGTACAACACAGATGTTCTTTAACATTGTACTCAATAGACCAGCCCCCAAAGAGATTAGCTTTAGCTACAAATTGAGTGATAATACAGCCATGCTAGGAGAAGACTATCAAGAAGATTCAATCGCCCAAGGAGAGAGTATTATCATTCCTAAAGATGCTAATGGTACAAGTATTTCAGTGCTAATCAAGGGAGATACTCAAGTTGAAGACAATGAAACTTTTACGCTCGAATTAACCAATATTAGCAATGCTATTTTTACTCCTGAATCCGTGACTGCTCTAGCTACCATTATAAATGATGACAATGAAGAGAGCAATCCCATTGGTTGTTTACAAACAGCCTTTATGTTTCAAAATAAACCAACTGATATCAATGCTCTAAATCTTGCAAATGGAGAAATGACCTCGATTAAAAATAATGTATCTGATGATAATATCAATGCCTTAGGGTTTAACAAAAAAGATGGTTATTTTTGGGGATATAACCATACAACACAAAATGGTACGATTTCACGAATTGGTATGGATAAGCAAGGAGACTGGATAACTGAAGACTTTCTTATATCAGGACTTGATGGATTTGATTCCTATGTTGGTGATGTAGATAATAATGGTCATCTTTATCTAAAGGTTAATGGTAATGGTCAAAGGGTTGTGGTTATAGATCTTGATCCAAAATCATTAACTTATCTTACAAAAATTAGAGAATTTGAATTAAGTTTTAATTTAACTACTGCTGATTGGGGATTTAACCCTAAAGACAATAAACTTTATGCTGTCAATAATGGAAATGGTACGAAGTACCTCTATAAAATAGATCCATTAACAGGTCAAGAACTATCAAAACAAGACACCTCTTTAGTAGGCAATAGAGGTTTTGGTGCAAGTTTTTTTGATGCTAGTGGATTTTATTATATCTATGACAACAAGAGTGGTAATATTTATCGAATCGATGTAGCCAATTCAGCAGAAGCTGTATGGTTTGCAGAAAGTACCAAAGTAAGTCTTAATGATGGAGCAATGTGTACGGATGCAGAGTTTAAATTTGATTTTGGAGATTTACCTGAAAATTATCCAACCAAACTAGAAAGCAATGGTGCTAGACACTCCTTGCCTAGCTATGGTAACCCTACAATTTACTTAGGGAATGGAGTAAGCAATGAAAATAATGGAAAACCATCAGTAAATGCTAATTTAGATGAACAAGATGATGGCGTAAAAATAGGAACTGTGTCACTGCAAGGCTATCAAATTACTTCGCTCAATTCTTTGAACAACATCAACATAGAAACAAAAGGTTCTGGCTATCTTAATGCATGGATTGATTGGAATAGAGATGGTCAATTTACCGTCTCAGAACAGATTGCTAAAGATGTTGATGGTTCTAGTGGAAGCATTTACCTTCAAGTGAACGCTTCTGATGTGGCTAAGCTTAATTTTAATGGTGAAAATATTTATGCACGTTTCAGATACAGTTCACAACAAGAGTTAAATGCAACAGGTTCAGCACTTGATGGAGAAGTCGAAGATTATAGCATGAAAACCCTTCATAATTTTCCTACTATTTTACTTAAGGACATTAGCCATACCGAGGGAGACAGTGGGACAAAAGCCTTTACCTTTACTTTACGACTAAGTGAGGTTGGATTAACAAATAGATCAGTTCAATATGCCACAAGTAATGGAACAGCAATGAGTGATAGTGATTATATTCCAAGTAGTGGCACAGTTGTTTTTCCAGCAGGAACACAAGAACAAACCATTACCATTTATGTCAAAGGAGATACACTAAAAGAGGGGAGTGAAACATTCTATGTGATGCTTTCAAATGCATTTAATCTTTTACTTGATGATACAGTGATGATGGCAACTATTGAAGGGGATGATACACTTCGTTTTGCTGTAGAACGGACTAATAGCAAGGACGTTGAAAACAATCCACAGTCGCTTAAAGAAAATCTTTACACTCAAATATCAGGTCGTGCTTTTGACTACAGTTTAGTAGGATATGACAAAAATGATGATCCTCAAATGGTTAAGAATATAACTCTTAAAGTGGAACTCTTAGATAGAAATACTACGCTAACGAATGATATTCTCTATACAAAATATGTTCATCTAGGAGATAGCAGTAGTAACCGTTATGATGTCCTGCAAGATATTAAGATTGATAGAGCAACTCGATTGGCAAACTACCGTGTTTCTTATCTTGTTGATGAAAATGGAACTTTAGTTTATGGTAGCTATACCAATTCAAATGATTACGCCATAAAAGCACTAACCACAAATGAGTCGAGTAATTACTCACATAGTTTTGCCATACGTCCAGCTCATTTTCATGTAAGCATCAAAGAGAGTAATGAATTTAACAATACTCTTTATCGTGATAGCAGTTACTTGGAGAATGACTATCTTAATTTAAGCACGGGGTATAATTACACTCTTTTCACCAAAGCAACACCCTATGGAACGACTAACCTTATTGAAAATTATGAAACAGATAATGCTAAAGAACTCAACAGCACCCTTATTTTTAATAAAAATAGCACAATGCAATGTGCTGATGAAAAGAACTACCCTAAAGAATACAATTTTAAAGATTCCAAAATCAATGCAACTTTCACACATACCAATGTTGGACAATATACCCTGCACATCGAAGATGTTAACTGGACAGATATTAACAAAAACCTAAATAATATAGGCTGTGTCTTAAACAGTGCTAGTAATATTCCCAATAGTAGTGGAAAAGTAGGGTGTAATATTGCATCGAATGAAGGAGATAGTTATAAGGATTTAAAAATACATTTTCAACCCTATGCCTTTAATCTAACAAACATGACGTTCAATAACTCCAACAAAGATGGACGAGCTTACCTCTACACCAATAATCTTAATGATAGCGATGAAATGGCTGTAGAAATTAGCAGTACGATTATTGCTGAAGATAAGAATGGACAAAAGCTAACTAACTTTAGCAAAAGCTGTCTTGCTAACGATGTTGAACTTTCTTTAAATTTTATACCTACTTTTAAAGAAAACTATAGTGATGAACAAGGAAAAGTAGAGATTAAAACCTCCAACGGAACGCCTGTTTATCCTCAACAGATTGTCAAACTTAATGGACTTAATGGAGATGTAAGTTATTTTAAAAATATTCACATTAAAGCCAATGATTTTTTAGATGAAAATGAGGGAAATACAAGTTTAAAAGTCTCTTATAATATGGAAAAACATTATAATGAAGCCACGAATCCAATACAAGTTAATTTTGTTGCCTTTGATGCCAATTCAACGGCAAGTAAGTCAATGAGAGAAGGCAAAGAGCAAGAAGCTTTGCACAAAAAGAACTCAGGTATCATTGACCAAACAAGGACTTTTTTCTACGCACGTATTCGCTCCGATAAAGAAGTTTATCCTGAAACCACTAAAAAAATAATTCATACCCCACTGATGGTAGAGATTTATTGTAAAATTTCTAAAAATAGATCTTGGTGTGACAATGATATGAACCTTAAAAACATTGGATTTAATACACAAAAAACTGATTTAGGCTGGTACGTTGATCGTGAACATAATAGTAAGCTAGATAGTAATGTTAGCAGTTTAATCAGTAGTAATAGTGATTTTCAAATCGAACCAGCAATTATTCCTTCATTTTTAAATGGAAGAATTAATAATATCTATGTCAAATACAGTAAAAGTGTTCCTGAAACATTAACTAAAACTGAAATAGAGATAAATACGCAACCATGGTTACGCTACCACAAGAACACAGACAACAGTGCAGGTATTCCTTTCTTCAGACTAGCAATTAAAGATATTTCAGCTTTAACAGGAATTGGAGTTGAGGGAAATCAGGCTGAAATTACTAAAAAAATTGATGCTAATGGTAAAATGGATTGGTAAAGAAAATGAGCAAAGAAAGCATCAGTATAAAAAAATCTAAACCTGCCATTGCAATGATAGAACTTATCTTTGCTTTGGTGATTATTGGAATTGTATTACTTTCAAGTCCCATGCTAATTCAACAATCAATTCGTAGTAGTAATGTTGCCCTCCAACAAGAAGCCATTGCTGCTGCTGCTGCACAGACAGGAGTCATTTTATCTATGAATTGGGATGAAGCCAATGCCAATCTTGCCATTGGAACATCTCCCATTTTGGACACCCAGCAAACGATAACACCTTTTAATTTTAATGCTGGAAGCATTGCAGGACTCAAAGGGGTATCAGGAAGAATTTCACTTGTAGGAGGAAGTCAAGTTTATACCCCCTCACCTAGCTTTGGTCCTGACCTCAATAGCACAAATAGTGACATGAATGAGTCTGATTTCACTCACTTTGATGATGTCGATGATTATGCCAATAGTAATTTAGGTATTACTGTTTACAACAATCAAGATAGTACAGCAGACATTGGGGATTATGTGGATATTGGACTCAATATGCATACCAAGGTTTCCTACCGAAAAGATGCTCCTGTGAATTCTGTTCTTTCGGTACAGACAAACATTGGAGGACAATTAGCACTGACAAGTAGTGTTCCTAGTAATATTAAACACATCAAAGTAGCTCTAACTTCCAAGAGTGGCGTTAAAGAACTTGACAAGAACATTAGTCTAGAAGCCTTTTCTTGTAATATTGGAACCTTCGAACCACAAGGAGAAATAGAGTTATGATAAAAAAAAGCCACCCTGCATTTAGTCTAATTGAAGTTGTTTTTGTCTTAGTAATTTTAGGGGTTGTTGCCTCTATTAGCTCTTCCATTATTGTTCAAGTCTATGAAAATCTTATTACACAACGTGCTATGTATAAGGTCACAACCAAAACAGAACTGGTCTCCAATCAAATTGTTAACCGTCTAACCTATCGCATCCAAGGAACAAGTGTTGCCAAAGATTCTAGTAAAACAGGTTTTGTCGAAGATACGGATTGGATTATGCTTAAAAACATTCCAAAATATGATAATAACTTTACAACCATTGAATGGATAGGATATGACAATGACAGTTTTTCTGCCTCGGAGACACCAGGATGGTCAGGTGTTACCGATTACAGTACAGCCAATCGTTTTAGCGTCACAACACCTGCTTCACAATTGAGTAAGACAGCGAATATTATGAACAATCTCTCCAATGGAAAAGTTACAATGAGTGACAATAGTCACGCTGCTGCCATACTTTTCTCCCAAAAAACAAACTACTATATTGAGGATACCGAATATAACCCTTCTTGTATGGGGCTTATTGATCCTAGTAAAACTGCTTGTATCTTTCGGGTGACAAACAATGAGGACACCAACCTTACCTTTGTAGACAATAAACCTATCATCATTAGTGAACGCTATAAACTAGCATGGAGTGCTTATGCTTTAGTTCCCATAGATGAAGACCCTGTAGGTGATGGACTTTATAATCTTTATCTCTACTATAACTACCAACCATGGAATGGCGAACGTTATACCAGTGGAATTAAAAAACGCATGGCTACCAATATTTCTGTCTTCAAATTTACCGAAAATGGTGGAGTTATTCAGTTCAAACTCTGTGCTTCTGAAAACATTGGTCAAAAATACAATATTAGTACCTGCAAAGAGAAAGCGATTATACGATGATAAATTCTAAGCATAAAAAAGCCTTTTCAATGATAACAGCTATTTTTGTGATTGTTATTATGGCTTCTATTACAAGTATGATTATGAGTGTTACAGCAAAGACCATTAAAGCCACAACAGCACAATACCAAAAAGAACAAGCTACTTTATTGGCACGAAGTTACACCGAATTAGCAATTTTCTATGCTCTCTATTATGATAGGAATACTACTAATAGTTGCCTCGAAAAAATTACTGACCATTTTGGTGATACTACTGCTGGATATGGAGTAGAAATCAATATTAAATACATTGGAAACAATAGCTTGTTAAATGGATGTAACACCTCCATTGATCCATCAGGGGGAATAAGTAATCTAAATGCAACATGGAGTGATAATAGTGGAGGATTTTACAATACCATCTCTCTAATAATTGACACCTACATAAGCTATAAAGACTTTGATGACCCTCAAAATCGAAACGTTACTTTTCACAGAAGAACACTCCAAAAGCTTTAAGTTATTATGGTAATAAATTTAGTTTTGTTTACTATCTATTAACCATAGAAGTGTACAATTAAAGTACCTAAAGAGCTTGACTTTTAAGAAGTTATATCTTGAAGTTATTAAATACAAAAGGATAAATTATGAGCAAAAATATAGTGGGAAGACATTATGAATTATCAGATTCTATTAGAGAACATATCTCTGAAAGTATTGATAGTCTAGACAAATACAACTTAAATATTATCTCATCGAATACCATTATTACAGCTGACAGTAAGACAAAGAAAAACGTGTCAGTTGAACTTGTCCTAAACTTAAAAGACAAAAATACCATTGTGATTACGCAAAGTGATCAAGATGTTTATGCAGCCACTGACAATGCTTTTGCAAGAGCACAAAAAGCATTAAGAAGACATGCTGATAAAATTAAAGATCACAAGGTTATGTCCTTTAAAGATTTAGGCGATGAAGCAGAAGCTGTACTTGAACTTGACGCCCAAGATATTGAACTTGTCCCTATGGATTTAGAACTTCATAAACCACTCGATTTTGAAGAAGCCATTGAAGCATTAAAAGCTGAAAATAAGCGACAATTTATCGTTTTTAATGACCATGATGGTCTTATGAGAGTTATGTATAAAAGGGCTGATGGAAAATTTGGTCTTTATTAATAGTTAAGAGGGTGCATTTTAATACACCCTACTCTCTTAATTATTAGGACGCGTCCAAATAAATAGCAAAACTAAAGATAAAACAAAAATCTGTAGGTAAATAACCATTAATTTTACGCCAAATAAAAGAGAAATCAATACCACAGAAACAATAGAAACCGTAGCAAAATACTTCGACTTTAAAGCAATCGCACCTCTTTCATGCCAATCTCTTATCATTGTTCCAAACAACTTATGACTTATTAGCCAATCATGCACCTTTTCTGAAGATTTAGCGAAAAAAAATGCAGAGACTAGCAAAAAAGGTACTGTTGGTAAAAGGGGCAAAAGTACCCCTAAAAATGCTAAAAAAAGTGAAACGCCTCCTAGTGTAAACCAAATAATTCTCATAAGTTATTTATTCTTCCTTTTGCTACAGAGACAAGATGTTCATCCTCTGCTAAATTGAGCCATTTAAATTGCATACCACTTTGAATCGTACCATCTAAAATGTCACCAGAGTTTCTAAACTGCAAATCTAGTTTGGCAATTTCAAAACCACTCTGCGTTTGGGTAAATGCTTGTAACCTGTTATTCTTTTTATTATTGCTAAACAAGTAACAATAACTTTTTAATCCTAAACGCCCCACTCTACCACGTAACTGATGAAGTGTCGCCAAGCCTAAACGTTCTGCACCCACAATAACAATAAGTGTAAGCCTTGGTAACGAAATACCCACTTCAACTACAGTAGTGGCTAAAAGTATCTCTCCTTTATCTCTAAACTCCTGTAAAACAGCTTCTTTTTTCTTATCTTTTCCATGCGTTACATAAACATTCTCAAATTTTTTTTCCCAAAATCCTCGTCCTTCGTCAAGTGATTGATAGGGAATCTCTTTACTTTCTTCAACCAAAGGATAAACAATCAAAACTTGATGATCTTCTGCTATTTCCTTTTTGATTGCTTCTAGCATTACAGGAAAGTCTTCTTTTCCCACTACTTTAGTGCTAATGTCTTTTTCAAAAGGGGTAGAGGTAATAAGACTTACATCTATGAGTTCAGACTGCATCATGGCTTGGGTTCTGGGTATGGGTGTTGCCGAAAATTGTAAGTAATGAGGCTTCTTCTGTTTATTAGCCATCATGGCTTCAAGTAAAGCTCTTTGTTTGGTTCCAAAACGGTGTTGCTCATCCACCATAACCAGTGAAGCGTTAGGCATGTCCTCTTTAAAAAGAATGGCATGTGTTCCTATAATAAAATCAGCATTTAGATAATCCCCCTCATTTTTTCCTTGCATCACTAAAGCAATCTTTACGCTCTTTGGTAAATATTTCATCGCCTCCTCATAGAGTTGAATAACCAGTAATGAAGTGGGTGCCATAAGTATGGATTTTGACGGATAAGCTATGATAGCTGCTGCTAAAATAACCATGGTTTTACCAGAACCTACATCACCAATAACCAAACGCTTAGTTGCCTTATCTACTCTTTTTAAATCCTCTTGTACTTCATCAATAACAAATTGTTGTTCTTTCGTTAACGTAAAAGGCAAGGCATTGACAAAAGGACTAAGTTTTCCTCTTAATGCTTCAAGTGCAGGAAAGTCTTCGCGTTTTCCTTTTAGCTTTTTCATATGATTAAAAGCTTCTATAAACTTTAGAACTTCTTTGTCATAATTCTCTATCTCTTCTAAATACTTAGGATAATGTAAGCCTAAAAGTGTCCGAACTTCAAAGTCATTTAAGCCCTCAGCATACAAACTTTGTTCCGTTATGTAGTGTTCGATTAAAGAACGCATACTACTCGCTTTTACAACACTCGTATATTTAGGAATGATTTCCCCTATTCTCTTAAGTGATTTTGCTTGATTCATTTGTAAAGAGCCATTATATTCTTCTACTTTCCCTTGAATATAATGTTCTGAACCCAGTGTAAAAACCTGATAATGATAAGGGGTAACACGAAAAAGCATGGAAGAGATCCGTTTCTTAAATTTAGGTAACCAAAAAGAGAGCCGTAATTTTCCATTAACAGCACTAACCTCATCAACTTTGGCTTCAAATGTTTGTCTTTCCCCCATCACAATATGGGTAGCAAGTGTCGTATTATTATAAGAGGAAGGAATTAACAATGCTAAATCTAAAAGAGAAACTATTTTTAATTTTTGAAACAATATTTTAGCTTCTTTCACTTACACTCCTTTTTATTTTTTTTATTATACATGAAGATTTAAAATAAAACACTAAAATGCTGTACCGTTAAGTAACCTATCATTATTTAAGAATCAAGTTTATTGACAAAAAGCATTATAAATTAAAATATTTAACTAAAATTCTTTCAAGTAGAAATACCCTACTTTAGGTAAAGGAGAGCATTATTAGATCCAAAATATTAAATCAACCCTTATTTAATATACTCTACATTGAAGATGATAAACTTACCAGAACAATTACTTCTCATCTACTCAAAAAACTCTGTTCTAAACTTATTCTTGCTGAAGATGGTCTGGATGGATTTATGAAATTTAAAGAAAATTTAATTGACTTAATCATTACAGATTTATCCATGCCAAATGTAAATGGTAGCGATTTTATTAAAATGATTAGAGCCACTAATCAAGAAGTTCCGATTATTATTCTTTCAGCTTATATTGACAATGTCTTATTACAAGAAAGTATTAATTATAGTGTACAAGGCTACTTACAAAAACCAGTGAATAAAGAAATTTTAGAAAATAAAATTGAGCAAATTAAAGAAAAAAAACGACAACAAAATCTTATTGAGGAATACCATAATATTACCAATGCATCAGCAATCATTTCAAAAATAAATAGAAATGGTATAATCACTTATGTTAATGAAACCTATTGTAAAGTATCTGGTTTTCAAAAAGAAGAATTAATTGGTCAGAACCATAGTCTCTTTAACTTTCAAAAAGAATCTCCTAATTTTTTTACGTCTATCTGGAATCAAATTGCCTATAAGAAAGAAATATGGAAAGGTCTTCTAAAACATAAAACAAAATCAGGTGAACTTTACTATCTACAGACAACCATACAACCCATTGTCAATATCAATGGAAAAGTTGAAGAGTTTATTAGCCTTTCCATTCCTGTAACCGATATTATTCATCATTCAAAACAATTAAGTGACTATTTAAAACAACATAAACAATGTATTCTTTTTCTTGTAAAAATTGAAGAGTTTACCTATCTAAAGCATTCTTTTACAAAACAAGTCACAAAAAAACTTCAACAAATTTTTGCCAAAGAACTTTTGAAATATATGCCCTCAAAATGTAACTTTGACAATATCTATATTCTTAATAATGGGGAGTTTGCTTTTATAAAAGAGGATCATAGCTTTCTAAACAAAAAAAAGACAAGTGAAATACTTCGAGCTTTTCAACAGAAAATCAACCATGAAGAAATCAAAATTGGTATTGTAGACTATAGCCTATCAATTGTATGTTCCTTAGCCTATGGAGAAAATGCACTGGACAATGCAAGAATGGGACTCAGTAAAATTTTAGCAAGTAAAGAAGAATTTATTATTGCTACAAATTTTTTAGAAGAAGCCACAAAACTTTCAAACAAAAAATTAAATAGATTTATTATGCTAAAAGAAGCCATAGCCACTTTCAATATTGTCTCTTATTTCCAACCCATTGTCGAAAATAAAACAAAAAAAATCATGAAGTATGAATCACTCGTTCGACTCATTGATAACAATAACAACGTCATTTCCCCTCGTCATTTTTTAGAAATAGCCAAAGAAGGTAAATACTATCATGAAATTAGCTCTACCGTACTACGTAATTCATTTCGAGCACTTTTTAATATGGACATAGAAATCTCCATAAATCTCTCAGCAATAGACATAGAAGACCATCGAACAAGAGACGAATTTTTTCTTCTTTTAACAAAGTATAAAACGGAAGCACATAGAATTATTGTTGAATTCGTAGAAGATGAAAAAATTACCAATGAAGAAATTACCAAGCATTTTATTCAAGAAATTAGAAAATGGGGTGTAAAACTTGCCATTGATGACTTTGGTACAGGAGAATCTAATTTTGCACGTATTCATGCCTATCAACCTGATTATATCAAAATTGATGGTAGTTTAATTCGACATATTGAACAGGATTCATTTTCACAAGACATAGTAGAGACCATTGTCTTTTTTGCCAAAAAACAAAACATTAAAACCATTGCTGAATATGTAGAAAATGAAAATATTTATAATATAATTACCAACTTAGGAGTTGATTACTCCCAAGGATATTATTTTTCTAAAGCAGGATTACTTAAAGAGTTTATCCCTTCTTCCCTGTGACCACTGAAAATGAAAGTTCAGCTATCTCTTTATGCTTCTTAATAAAAGCATTTATCTCTTCTAGAGTAATAGCTTCTATTTTCTTCAAGTTTTCTTTTGCCGAACCCAATGGCTTGTTAGTGTAGTATTCTTGAAAAGCCTGACCCAGACGCTGAGAAAGTGTTTCATTTCTAAGAGGTTCTGAACCCAACAAAAATTGTTGTGAAGCCTTAAGTTCTTCTGCTGTAATACCTTTGTCTAAAAAAGTTTGAACAACCTCTTTGACTGAAGAAATAGCTTCTTCTCCTGTTTCTATTTTGGTTTGTAAATAACCAGAAAAATAAGCGTGTGTTTTATTAATATTAAAACGACTATAAGCTGAATATGCCAAACCTTTTTTAACCCTAATCTCTTCCATCATACGTGAACCAAAGCCAGAACTACCCAAAACAAATGATGCCACTTGTGCTAAGTGACGCTCTTTTGAATCATAAGTAACATTTAACGGTGATCCAAAATAAACATAAGCTTGTTCACTATTAAGAATCTTTTCTTTAACTTGTCTTTTAGCTGTAGCTTCCATTGTTTCTATTTTCTTTGAATTTACTTTGGAGAGCAAAGACAAAACCTCTGTAGCAAATGCAGCAGCCTCTTTTTCTGAAATATCACCACCCATGACTACAATAGCATTGTTCACGCCTAAATGATTACCAAGATGTTTATCAATGTCTACAAGCTCAATTCCTTCAACACTCTGAACAGTTCCTTCACTAGGTTTTGCCAAAGGAGTACCCTCAAAAAGCATCTTCTTTAGTTCTAAGTTTGAGATATAGTCAAAGTCACTCTCTTTTCTTTTTAAAGCCCCTATGGTCTGTGTTTTAATTTTTCCCAATGTTTCTTCGCTGTAATTAGGATCGCTAAGTAACTCTTTTAAACGTGCAATGGCGTAAGGAAACGCTTCTTTAAGCGATCCTACTTCTATGACAAAAGTCTCATTTCCAGCATGAGTACTCAATGAAATGGCTCTGTTTTCAAGCTTTGTTGCAAAACCAACAGAACCCTCTTTTTTAGTTCCTTCATTCAGTAGGGAAGCTGAGATTTGTGTTAAACCATCTTGCGTGTCTGAGAGTGAACCTGAATCTTTAAAAATTAATTGCATGGAAACTATTGGTAAGTTTTTATCTTCTTCAAATATGAATGGTACGTCTGTGTTCTTAATTTTTAATTGGCTTAGGTTTGCACCCATTAATGTTCCTTGAATTAGTAATGTTAGTATTATTATTTTTTTTAATAGTAAATTTTTTGTCATTTTTTAAAATCGCTCCAAAATATCATAGGCCGTATTACGTTTAGCAGGGTTCTCGCCTATGTCACGTATAAGCTCTATCATTTCATCTTGATTCATCGAATTCGCAGCACCAGCAGCTGAAACTACATTTTCTTCCATCATGGTAGAACCTAAGTCATTTGCTCCAAATTTTAATGCCATTTGACCAATGTAGCTTCCTTGTGTGACCCAAGAACTTTGAATATTTGGTACATTATCTAAAAATAGACGAGCCACAGCCAAATAACGCAGGTACTGATTGGGGGTTGTTTTAGAAATGGTGGGTAATTCTCGTTTTAACTGCGTATGGTCACTTTGATATGACCACATAATAAATGCTCTAAACCCATCTGTTTCATCTTGGAGTTGACGGACATAATCCCAATGTTCAACAATTTCGCGAATGGTCTCAACTGTTCCGTACATCATGGTAGCTGTTGACTTTACACCTAGTTTATGTGCTTGTCGATGCACCTCTAACCATTGGTCTTTATCATGTTTTTTAGGAGCAATAATGTCCCGAACTCTGTCAGACAATATTTCAGCTCCAGCACCAGGAATAGAACTTAGACCCTTATCTCTAAGCCGTTTTATCACTTCTGAAATAGAAATCTTAGAACGTGTCGCAATGTAATCTATTTCAATAGAAGAGAAACCATGAATCGTTACTTGTGGATATTTAACAGCAATATGTTCTACTAAATCTTCATACCACTCAATCTGTAATTTAGGATGAACCCCACCTTGAAACAAAATTTGTGTTCCACCAATAGCTAAAAGCTCATCTATTTTTTGGTCAATTTCTTCAAAAGTCAAGATGTAAGCATTTTCTTTTTTTTCATGCGTGTAAAATGCACAAAACTTACAGTCTACCCAACAAATATTAGTATAGTTTATATTCCTGTCAACCACAAAAGTAGTGATTTTTTCAGGGTGAAGTTTGGCTTTCATTTCTGAAGCCATGCGACCTAAAGTTTTTAAATCTGCTTTTTCAATTAGTTCAACTGCTTCATCTATGGTCATTCTTCTGTTATTTAAGGCACTCATATTTATCCTTATCTTAATAATTCGTGATTATACTCAACAATCACTTTATATCTAAATATTTATAAAAGGAAAAGCATAATTTAAATTAAGGTCTAGTAGACTTTCTACTAAAAGGTGTAAAATGCAAAATAATGAAAAAAAATCTACGATTTTTCTTAAAATACTTCTCATAACTGTGGTTATATTCATTGGCTTGGGGTTTTATGCCTATAAGATGATTAAAGAAGACAAAGAGAACAGTCAAAGAAATACAAGCAATGTTCCAACTTACACACGCATACCTCATCCTCCTCTTACAGAAAGGGATAAAGAAGAAGTAGCAACCAAAAATGAGACACTTAAGAATGATTTAAATCATAGTCAAGAAAAAAATTTAACAAGAACCATTCCTGAGGGAGCAGAATACATATCGGATGAAGAACAATTAGAAAGAGAAAAAGAAGCCAATCTTTCTATGTTTGATAATGAAGAATTTTATGATGATCAAATCATTCCACAAGATGAAATAGATAATTATAAAGATGCCGTTACCATTCCTATGCCAGGAAATGAAACCGTCCCTACACCCATTTCAACGAACCCATTTAATAATCCATCTTTAGGAATACCCATTCCTAGACAAAATGGTCAGAAGAATCAACATCCAACTTTAGGAACACCCATTGGGAATTCTCCGAGTAGTCCTTTTTAAAAGCTACTCAGGTTTCTCTTTAGGTACTTCAATCTCCTCAGGTTTCTCAATATTGGCTGCTTCTTCTTTACCTATTGCATCCAATACAGCATTAATAAAATGTGGAGACCTATCATCAGCCAAAACTTTTGCCAACTCAATGGCTTCATTAATAATAATACGTTTATCTGTTCCCTCAACCATAATCTCAAAAGTAGCCAAACGCATGATTGCTTTTTCCACTTTACCAATTGATTTATAATCCCAAGATCTAAGATGCTTCTGTATTTCAGTATCAATAAGCACTAAGTTTTCAATTGTTCCATTAAAAAGAGTATGTGAAAATTCCCTTTGCTTATTTCTTATTTTATCTTCTTCTAAAATATCATCTGTAAAAGTTGAAATATTTTCATTACCTAAATCATAGGCGTATAAAAGTCCTACTACTGCTGTTCTTGCTTGATGTCTTGTTGCCATATTTTATTCTTACCTTCGTTACATTTTTAAAATGTATATAAAAATTCAAAATTTGAACTTTTATATATATTCAAAATACCGTAGGTTCGATTTAATCGAACAACATATTAACGTTCGATAAAATCAAACCTACGACATACATAAACTATTTACACCTCTAAAGCCGTATATAAATTCATAAGTTCAATAAGCCCAGCCATTGCTTCGCCACCTTTATTACCAGCTTTTGTACCAGCACGTTCAATGGCTTGTTCAATGCTATCTACGGTTAAAACCCCAAAAGTTGCTGGTTTACCATGTTTCATAGTTGCTGATGCGACTCCTTTTGTTGCTTCTGCTGAAACATAATCAAAATGAGGTGTTGCCCCACGAATAACTGCCCCCAAACAACATACAGCATCGTACTTACCAGAAGCCAAAGCTTTATCTAATGCAAAAGGTACTTCAAATGCACCTGGAACCAAAATTAAATCTAAATCATCAGCATTTCCACCATGTCTTGCATACACATCCACAGCTCCCTCTACCAATCTATCGGTAATAAAATGGTTAAACCTCGCATTAATAATTGCTACTTTTTTGCGTGTATCTACTTGTAAGTTACCTTCAACTGTTGTCATCAACATCCTTTTGTCTTTTAAATAAATTTAAATGATTATAACGAATTAATCTTTTATTTTGTTCGATGAAATCGAAGCTATTCAACAATAGATTGTATCGCTTCAATTTGTTTCATTAAGGCATCTAATTTTTTTAATTCTATCATATTGGGCCCATCACTCAACGCAATACTTGGGTCAAAATGTGTTTCAAAAAAGAAACCATCGACCCCAACGGCTGCTGCTGCACGTGACAGATAAGGCACTAAAGCAGAGTCTCCTCCAGAGGTTGCTCCACCAGAAGCTGGTTGTTGAACTGAATGTGTTGCATCAAAAATTACAGGAGCAAACTCTCGCATTTGCTTTAAGCCTCTCATGTCTACTACCAAGTTACCATAACCAAAACTTGAACCCCGTTCTGTTAACCAGACATTGTACTTTTCTGAATTTTCATATGAAACTTTACCCTCAAAACCACGTGTTTTAAGTACTTTTGCAACAGAATGCTCCATGGCTTGTGGTGCTAAAAATTGCCCTTTTTTAATGTTCACTACAGCACCTGTCTTCGCAGCAGCGACCAGTAAATCTGTTTGACGACAGAGAAAAGCAGGGATTTGTAAGACATCAACCACTTCAGCTACAGTGGCTGGTTGGGTATAGTCATGAACATCAGTTAATAACTTATAACCAAACTGCTCTTTTACTTCTTGAAGCATTTTCAAGCCCTCATCAAGCCCAGGCCCTCTAAAAGAATTCAGTGAAGTTCTATTTGCTTTGTCAAAACTGGCTTTAAAATAAAAATCTTTAGTACAATCTTCATAATATTTATTTAATGATTCAGCAATTCTCATGACCGTGTCACGACTCTCCAATACACAAGGTCCAGCTATTAATTTCATATTTTAATCCTCTTTATTTATCTTTAGCAAGAGCCACTAAAAGACCCGAACTGATAACCAATATTATACCTAAAAATGTCCAAATATTAGGTAGAGCATCACCCAACACAAGCCCAATAATCACCCCAAATACAATATTAGAATAAGAGATTGTTCCTACAATTCCAGCCTTGGTTAACTCATATGCCTTAGTCATGAGTAGCTGTGAAGCAGTCGCAAAAAGTCCCACAGCTGTCACATAAAACCATTCAATGCCTTTTGGCATGATAAACTCAGAAAACATCCAATCAAAATCTGAAGAGACTGAAACATAAGGGGTACTAAGCATTAAGATCAAAGGAGCAATGGTTCCAATACTCATAAATGACATCACAATGGCACGGGTATCATAATATTTTCTAAGTTCTCGTATGGAGGTATATGCCAAAGCTGCTCCTATGCCTGAAAAAATACCCAAAACATCATATTTATCAAAAGAGCCTCCTGTGGGTTGAGCCACAAATAAAATGCCTACAAACCCAAGTAAAATAGCTAAAATAGCGTTTTTTCCAAGTTTTTCATTTAAAAAAAGATAGGCAAATATGGCTACAAATATGGGAGAAGTTTTATTATAAGTAATGGCTTCACCTAAAGGAATGTTAGCAATCAAATAAAAATAAGCCAAAAGAGCAGCAAAGCCCATTGAACCTCGAAAAACTAAAAGTAAAAATTTTCCACCTGTTTGTTTTAAAGGTATTTTATAAATGGATAAACCAACCAAAACTACCCCAAAAATATTTCTAAAAAAAGTCACTTCCACGGCTGGTAATATTTGCGATAACACTTTAACAAAGCCACCCATAAATGCAAAAGAGAGTGAAGCTAAAAGCATAAATAAAATACCCCTATCCATGCCTAAAATATATTTTTTCAAATATAACCTTTAATTTTTTTGGAATTTTACCATACTTATAAGAACCTTTCGGTTAGAATCTGTTTTAAAATTTACAAAAAGATATTATATGCCTATAAAAGTACTACTTATATTAATTTCCCTCCTTCTTTTTACCCAAAACATTTCAGCTAAAGAATACAAATGGAGTAACAAACTAACTTTTTTAGGTTTTTTAAAGAAACATGGTATTCCTCAAAAAACTTATTATAATATGCACAAAGAAGACAAAGAACTTATTCAAGAAATTAGAGCTGGTCAAAGTTACAGTATTAACCGAAAAAAAGGGAAAATCACGACCATAAATATTCCTGTTTCTGATGAACTAATGCTTCAATTAAAAAATTCAAAAAAGGGTTATAGCTATAAATATGTAGAAATTCCCTATGACTTGATTGAAAGAACCATCTCCATAAAGATGAAATATGGTTTTAAAAAAGACTTATATAAAGCGACTAAAACATGGTTCTATGGAAAAGAGCTTGAAGAAGTTTATTCAAAAAGTATTCCTTTTCATAAAATGAAAAAGGGTGACCGAATTATCATTTTTTATACCCAACGCTATCGAAACAACAAACCCTACACTAGCCCACAAATTGATGCCTGTCTTATTGAAATTAACAAACAACGTTTTTACGGCTTCTTAATGGACAATGAAAAGTATTATGACTCTTTAGGTACACAATACAAACGTACTTATAGCACCCGTTTTATTCAACCTGTTCCTAATATGAAGCGAATTTCAAGTGGTTTTAGTCACAGGCGTTATCATCCTATTCATAAACGTTATCGTCCTCACTTAGGTATTGACTATGCTGCACGTTCTGGTTCAAGAATTGTGGCTTCTTCAAAAGGGAAAGTCGTATTTAAAGGCTGGAAAGGTGGTTATGGGAGAACCATAGAAATCCAACATGCCAATGGACTTAAAACACTTTATGCTCATATGAAAAGCTATGCTAAAGGTATTCATAGAGGTTCTTATGTCAAACAAGGTAAAACCATTGGATACGTCGGAACATCAGGACGTAGTACAGGACCTCATTTACACTTTGGACTGTATAAGAAAAACCGTGCTGTAAATCCTGGACGATATGTCAAAAAACAGACAGCAAAAGTAGTTAAAATTAAAGGAAAATCCTATGAGAAACTACGAAAACTTGTTCGTCATTATCGACCTCAGTTTCGAGAAACCATCGCTCGAAAGTCTAGTATTATTAGAGAAGAAAGTAAGAAATGTCTTAACTGTTTCAAGAAACTTCCTAAACGTAAATAAAAATATTAAAGAGGAGAGAAAACTAAATTCTCTCAGCTCTAATATCTCCAAAAAATATTAAATCTTTTAAGACAGCTTTTTGGGTAATACCATCATTTCCAATACGAAGTAACAATTCTCCTTTATCAGATGAAAAAATATCTTGATGCACAATGGCTTTTGCATACCAAGAGTCATCACTCTCTCCTAACATTTCTTTATAGTCTTTAATCTTCAGTTGTTTAGGAATAAGCACTTCAACTTCCCCTTGTTGCTTTTCAGCACCAACTGCTTTAAAAGTATAATTCTTACTAATCCTTTTATCTGTTATTTTTTTATTTAAATTAAAATAAAGCGTTAATAAATCATCAGCAGAATAAAAATCTAAAGTATCCGTCTCATCAACATTTAGTTTTCCATTTTTCCAACGTTTGTACTCTTTTTTAACAGTTTTTTCTTCATGGTTAATACTGTAAAGCTTAGTCGTCATTTTTGAGCCATGAGATTTAGTCACTTGATAATAGTCTGATACCATCACACCGTTCTCAATATGTCCTTTAGAGATATGATGTTCTTTCCTTCCTCCTGATAGCGTATTAGCAATCCCTGTTGCCTTTAATTTTACATTAATTTCATAAACTCTATCATCTTTGGTTAAAATTGCATTCGCAATTCCTATTTCACCAATAATCCCAAATTCTACTTTGAAATCAGCCTTAATTGTTTCTGCTTGTAAAAAACTTGATGCAAGTAAAAAGCCCAACAATATTAATATTTTGTTCATAATATTCCTTTATTATTTTTATAACTATATCTAATCAAGTTTATGTACAAAAACTGTGACTAAAAGAAGCATTATATCTACTTTTTTAGATAAAATAATATTTAAAAAAGAGATTAAGATGAATGACAACAATGTAACCCAAACCCAAGAAATCATTGAAAAACTTGATATCAATTTTTTTCCTCAAGTTCAAAACTGGTTAAATCATCTTTATCAAATAGAAGAAGTCTCTTTTTTTAGTGAACTGTATTTCAATATACCTTTGGCAAATATTTTAGCTGCCATTTTTTCACTCTTATTCTTTTTAACTTTGCGTAAACTTTTTGCAACCTTAGCTATTAAAGTTCTACAACCTCTTACGACACGTACCCAAACCTATTATGATGACCGAATACTCTCTGCGTTAAAAGGACCCCTTACTTTCGTTTTTGTTATTATTGGCGTTCGTCTTTTCTTTGCCTTGCTTTTTATAGAAACAACATTTATTGCACAACTTATAGATGCCATGCTTGTTTACAACTTATTTTGGGCAATCTTTGCTCTAACCCATGCATTAAGAGGAGCTATTTACCATTTTACCAAAAGTTTTAATCCTGAACTTGCACATGAAATGGGAAATTTCATACTTACCATAATTAGAGGAATTGTTTTATTTATTGGGCTAGGTGCTGTGCTACAAGTATGGGGTATCAATGTAGGAGGTCTGGTGGCTGGTTTAGGGATTGGTGGTCTAGCCTTTGCCTTGGCTGCTAAAGATACAGCAGCAAATCTTTTTGGATCAATTGCCTTACTTCTTGATAAATCAATACGAATTGGAGAATGGATAAAAATTGGTAGTGTAGAGGGAACAGTTGAAGACATTGGAATGCGTACAACTAAAATTCGCTCTTTTGGAAAATCCCTTATTACTTTACCTAACCAAGTCATTGCTAACAGTCCTATTGAAAATTTTTCAAGAAGAGGGGTAAGACGTATTAAGATGACTATTGGGCTAACTTACTCAACAACAAGTCCACAAATGAAAAAAATTCTTAATGACATTAAAACAATGCTTAGAAACCATGAAGGTATTGCCCAAAAAGAGACCATGCTCGTCAACTTTACTGCTTTTAATGATAGTTCTTTAGATATATTTATTTATACCTTTTCAAATACGGCTAATTGGGCTAAATATATGGAAATAAAAGAAGAGGTAAACTTAGAAATAATGAAAATTATAGAAGATAATAATTCAGACTTTGCTTTTCCTTCTCAATCACTTTATGTTGAAAATTTGCCTAACATCAACCAATAATTAAAAACTTGCTATAATTCGACCAATTAAATGGTTGGTAAAGCTGACCCTGCAGAAAGATATAATAATATGACAAAACTAAAAAAGGTTGCTATTTTAGGGCGACCAAATGTAGGGAAAAGTTCCCTATTTAACAGACTTCTTAGACAAAGAGATGCCATTACCTCTGATGTTGTGGGTACAACCCGTGACATCAAAAGACGACAAGTTACCATTTCAGGAAACCGTGACTTTGAAGTCATAGATACAGGAGGAATTGACGACAGTACAGAAATGTTTGCTACGGTTAAAAAACTCTCTTTACGTGCTGCTGATGAAGCTGACATGATTATTTATCTTGTTGATGGAAAAAATATTCCCCAAGAAGAAGACAAAGAACTTTTTTATCAACTTCAAAGCCTAAACAAACCCATTGCACTGGTTGTCAACAAAATAGACAATGATAAAGATGAGTCCATTCGTTATTGGGATTTTTTAGAATTTGGTGCTGAGAGAACTTTTCCCATGTCTGTAAGTCATAACCGTTATATGAATGATTTTTATGCATGGCTTGAAGAGTATATTCCTGTGCGAGAAGAAGAAAATCAAGGTTTACAACTAGAAGAAGATAGTGAACTTTCATTTGAAGATATTGTTGAGATGGTTCAAGTAGATGAAGTTGAAAAAGAAGATAGAGACATTAAAGTAGCTATTATTGGTCGTGTTAACACAGGAAAAAGTTCTTTACTTAATGCTTTTTTAAATGAAGAACGTGTTGTCGTTTCCCCCGTTGCTGGAACAACCATCGATCCTGTTGATGAAACGTTAGAGTATCAGAATCGTAAAATCACTTTCGTTGATACAGCAGGTATTAGAAAGCGTGGTAAAATCTTAGGTATTGAAAAATACGCCTTCGGACGAACAGAAGAGATGTTAGCCCAAGCAGACATTGCTTTACTCATAATTGATGCTACTGTTGGTGTTTTAGAACTTGATGAGCGTATTGCAAACCTTGTTGAAAAACACAAACTAGGCTGTATTATTGTTCTTAACAAATGGGACATACATAAAGAGGATGAAGCAACCTATAGCAAAGCTGTAGAAGACATTCGTGATGAACTTAAATTTTTACACTATGCACCACTTATTACCATCTCGGCAAAAACAGGTCTTAGAGTACATAAAATTTTAAATGATATTGTGGCTATCTATGAGCGTTACAAAACAAGAATTCCAACGGCCAAACTTAACGAAGTGCTAAAATTTGCTACAACAAGACATCATCCTCCAACAGTTAATGGAGGGGTTGTTAGCATTAAGTTTGCCGTTCAATATGAAACTAAACCCCCTAAAATAGCCATTATTACCAATAGACCAGATGGACTTCACTTCTCATACAGACGCTATTTATCAAATGTGTTTAGAGAGAAGTTTGACTTTGAAGGAGTACCTTTGGATATTTCTGGACGTAAACGTGGTCAGCGAATGGATGATGATTAAAAAGTAATGGTGCAATAAATTGCACCCTACTTATGATCTTTATCTAAGTCTTCATAAGGTACTGCTTTTGAAAAGTACCAGCCTTGCCCATATCTTACCCCAAAACTTTTTAAAATATCAACCACATCTTGCTTATCAATGAATTCTGCAATCACTTCAATATCATTTTGTCTACAAAAGTTTGCAAATGTTTTAACGATAGTATAGGCACGTTTATCATGGGTAATTTCTTTAATAATACTTCCATCAATTTTTAAGTAATCAATAGAAAGTTTTAAAAGGTGATTTAAGTTTGAATAACCAGAACCAAAATCATCAATACAAATTTTATAGCCAAAGAGTTTAAGTTTTTGAATAGAAAGCTCAACTTTTTTATAATCAATGCTTTTGTTTTCTAGAATTTCTATTAACAATCGTTCTGCTAAATCTGCATTTTGTGCTAAGATTGACAAAATAGCATCATTCACTAAATCATCTGCAGACAAATTAATAGATATAATCATCTTAGGATCGAGACGTAATATATTAACGTTATATTCAATCACTCTTTTTGTTAAATTTGTATATAAATAAGAGTCTTCTAAATCTGGTAAGATTTTATCTGGGAAAATAATATTGTCACCGTCTTCTATTCTTAACAATGCTTCATAATGGTGTAAAGACTTTGTCTCTAAATCTCTAATAGGTTGATAATAACAAACCAGTTTGTCTGACTCAATCATCTCTCTTAATTTTTCTCTATAAAGTCTTTTAGGTTGAGAGATATCATAATAGGAAATCATATCTCGACCATTATGCTTCGCTTCATATAAAGCTGTATCTGCTTTATGAATAACATCTCGAAGTGATTTCTCTATTTGAGTATTTAAAAGAACACCCATAGAAATACTAATGCTAAAACGATCATCTTCTATTGTAAAAGTAGCACTGCTAACTGACATTCTAATCTCTTCTAACAAGTCTCGTAAATTTTTTTCAGATTTAGAATTTCTATTAATTAACAGTAAAAATTCTTCTCCACTATACTGAATAAATTTATCTTGACTACCTAAATGTTTAGCCATAATTTTTATGACAGAAATAATAACTTTATCCCCATTAATTTGTCCATGACGATTGTTGATTTTGTTAAAAAAATCTATATCTGCTAAAGCAACATAATATTTTTTAAAATCAATTTTCTCGTAGTTGTCTACCATGTAAGCTCGATTTAAAGTATTGGTTTGAGGATTTCTATACACTTTATATTTACCATAACGCGTATATATAATATAATATATAAAAATGAAAATAAGTGTTAAAGTTAAAATAAATAAGTAGGTTAATACCTTAACGGAAATATCCAATAAAGAAATAAGACGACTCTCCGTATAATCTATAACCAACAAAGCCACTGTCCTATTATTTTGGACAATAGGTTTTAACAAAGTAAAAGATAAAGAGTCAACCTCTTTTTGAAGAAAAACTTTTTTCTTTTTCTCCTTAATAACCTGAGAAAATAACTTTCCATTTTCTGGAATAAATACCTCATCTAACTCAGAATGTTCTTTTTTATCGGTATCTAATAAAAAGAAGTAATCATCTTTTAGAAAATAAAGGACGAACATTGAATTAATGTCTGTACTTTTTATTAAAGATAATATCCTTTCATTTTCAAGACGTAATTCTTTACTTTGTACATTTGTAGAGACAAAATCTAAACTTTTATCTACAATGCTATTTAATATATTATTAGAAGTATCATCAACTAAAGCCATTGCCTCATTTAAAAGTGTATTTTTAACTTTTACCTGAAATGGTTCTATATTTTTATAACTCAATGAAAGCAAATAAAAAAGAGACACATAAGCAATAATAACATAAAAATAAATTCTGTTATTGTTAAAAAAACTAAATTTACTAAGCATAATTCCTCCTATTCACTTATTTTAGGTGTATTTTAACATAAAAATGTGCCTAATTGTGAACATTAGTTATTAACCCTAATAAATTTGACTTTATAAAACAAATTAAAATACTATTCTTCGGTATCTCTAAAAGATTTAGGATCTAATTGCCATTCATTCAAAAGATGGTTTTTATATTTAGGATTTAAGATTAATCCATGTGCCGTTAAACGTTCTTTAACAAAAACTATTTGAGTTCTTCCCTTTTTCAAGTAAATGGCACCTATACTGTTTTTATTTTGTTTTAACTCTTTATATGAATTGACAATTGTCATTTTTGAGTTGTATTTCTTCGATGCAAAAAGTACAATATCAGCACTTTTTAATGTGGTAAGCTTAATTTTACCATTTAAAGGGATATGTCCATTAGCATTAAAAAAGCTAATTATTTTATCTCCTTTAATATTAGATAATGTATTCGTAACTTTATCTACATTAAGTCCAGCAAATACGATTATAGGTACTATTGATAAAATTGTTAATATCTTTTTCATAATCTTTTCCTTAATATGACTATCATACAATAAAACACCAAAAAACGTTATAAAATAAAAAAATTAAGTTTAAATTTAAAGCTATTATAAATCGTTTAAAAAGTAGTTTAAACTAATATTTTAGCTATACTTACAACATTATTTTTAAGGATAAACATGCGTGTACTTACAGGAATTCAAGCCTCTGGAAAACTTCATATTGGTAACTATTTTGGAGCCATGAAACCCATGATTGAGCTTCAAGAAAAAGAAGAACTTTTTACTTTTATAGCCAATTATCATTCACTAACAACTTCTAAAGACCCTGCTCTTTTGAAACAACTTACTTTTGATGCAGCTGTCGATTACTTGTCTTTAGGCATTAATCCCCAAAAAACAACTTTTTGGATTCAAAGTGATGTACCACAAGTACTTGAACTCTACTGGATGCTCTCTAAATTTACCCCAATGGGTCTACTAGAACGTGCTCACTCTTACAAAGACAAAGTAGCCAAAGGCATTACAGCAAACCATGCTCTTTTCTCTTATCCTGTACTTATGGCTGCTGACATCTTATTGTTAGATACGCAGAAAGTACCTGTAGGAAAAGACCAGATACAACACGTCGAAATGACGCGAGACATTGCCACTAAATTTAACAATGATTATGGAGAAATTTTTACCTTACCTAAACATGTAGTCAACGATGAAGTAGCTACTATCCCTGGAATAGATGGTCAAAAAATGTCAAAATCATATGATAATGCCATCGATATTTTTATGGAAACTGAAAAAAAATTACAAAAACGTTGTAATAAGATTTTGAGTTCATCCACCCCTCTTGGAGAACCTTTAAAATCAGAGGGTTGCCATATTTATAACATTGCAGCTCTATTTTTAAATAATCAAGGTCAACTTGACTTAAAAGAGCGTTATAATACAGGAGAAGAAGGATATGGTCACTTTAAAAAATACCTTAAAGAACTAATTTGGAACGAGTTTTCTGAAGCAAGAGAAAAACGTGAAATGTATCTAAATAATCCTGACCTAGTTAGAGATATTTTAAATGATGGTGCAAAAAAAATGAATAAAATTGCTAATGCCAAAATGGCTCAAATTCGTGAGGCTGTTGGAATTTTATAACCAAGAGTCTGCAATTTTTCTCAATCCAGCCACATTATCAGAAGCAAATATTTTTAAATCTGTTGCTTCTTTTTTTCGAAATAAATCATATCTGGCTTCCAAATACTCAACAATGGCTTCACCAGAATGAATTAAAAGAGGTTCATTGTTAAAATAATTTTTTAATTTTTCACCAATAAGAGGAAAATGTGTACAGCCTAAAATAATTGCTTTAGGCTGTTCAATCTCAGAAAAATAATGCTCCATCGTAGCTTCTAAAAGCTTCCCCTCAAAAATACCTTCTTCTACTAAAGGAACAAAAAGCCCTGTTTGCAATGAAGTAATATTGGTATGTCCAAGCTTCTTCAATGCATTTTCGTAACGCTTAGAAGCTATGGTTGCTCGTGTAGCGATAATTAATATATTGTCATCTTTATTTAATAAGCTATTCTCTAATGCCAATACTCCAGGTTCAATCACTCCCAATACAGGGTAAGCACTTTGTGCATTCATTTCGGCTAAAGCATAGGCAGATACGGTATTACAAGCTGTAATAAGTAAATCAATTTCAAAATTATTAAAAAATTCTAAGGCTTCAAGAGAGTAACGAATAATGGTATTTTGATCTTTTGGACCATAAGGAACACGAGCTGTGTCCCCATAATAAATAATTTCATCAAAGAGCTTATGTGCAAGAAGAGATTTAACAACGCTAAGACCCCCTGCTCCTGAGTCAAATACGCCTATTTTCATTGTATATTAGTTACTCATTCATCATGGCTAAGAACTCTTCGTTGTTCTTAGTTTTGTTCATTTTAGAGAAAAGAAATTTTAACCCCTCAACATCTTCCATATTTTGCATTGCATTTCTAATTGCCCATACTTTTTGAAGATCTTCAGCCGTTACCATCAGTTCTTCTTTCCTAGTACCAGATTTAGTTACATCAATAGCAGGATAAATACGTCTCTCCGAAACATAACGGTTAAGTACTACTTCTGAGTTACCTGTACCTTTGAATTCTTCAAAAATAACTTCATCCATTCTACTTCCAGTGTCAATTAACGCTGTAGCAATAATGGTCAAAGAACCACCCTCTTCAATGTTTCTAGCAGCACCAAAGAAACGCTTTGGCTTATGCAAAGCATTAGCATCTACCCCACCAGAAAGTACTTTACCAGAACTAGGCGTTACGGTATTATAAGCACGTGCAAGTCTTGTAATCGAGTCAAGTAAAATAATAACATCTTTACCAGACTCAACACGTCTTTTTGCTTTTTCAATAACCATTTCAGCTGTTCTCACATGGTTTTGTGCAGGTAAATCAAAAGTAGAAGAGTAAACTTCTGCCTTAACTGATCGTTGCATATCAGTTACCTCTTCAGGTCTTTCATCAACCAAGAGAACCATTAATGTAGCATCAGGATTATTATGGGTAATTCCATGTGCTAACTCTTTAAGAAGTTCTGTTTTACCTGTTCTTGGAGGAGCAACAATTAATGCTCTTTGCCCTTTACCAATAGGACAAAAAAGGTCAAGAACCCTACCTGTAAGTTTAGATTGATTGTATTCTAGCTTGAGTTGATCTGAAGCATAAAGGGGGGTTAAGTTGTCAAAAAGAGGTCTTTTCTTAGACTCTTCAGGAGGCAAGTAATTTATTGCTTCAATTTTAAGTAAAGCATAATATTTTTCTTGATCTTTAGGTTGTCTTACTTGACCTGTTACAATATCACCATTTCTAAGGGCAAAACGTTTAATTTGTGTACCACTTACGTAAGTATCATTTTGAGAATTAGCGAAATTTCCATCTTCGGATCTTAGAAAACCATAACCATCATTCATAACTTCTAAAATACCTGTAAACAAGATGAATCCACCTTGTGATACTTGAGATTTTAAAATTTCAAAAATAAGATCTTTTCGTTTAAATTCATTGGGGTTTTCAACACGTTCTTTTAAAGCAATCGCTACCAAATTTTCCATTGGTTCTTTTTGTAAATCTTCTACTTTATAACCCTGTACAGGTACATGTGTTCTATTATTATTTTTCTTATTTTTTTTGGGTTGTTGTTCGCTCATAGGTCCTCTTGAAAGCTGTTTGGGGATTTTATAGTATTTGTAGTCTTACCATTATAATCAAGTTATTGTTAAATTGAGCTAATTCCCATATAGAGAAGTGGCACATGTACAAGTATAGATAAAAACTTCATAGAGAAAGTAAGTTTCATTCCCATCATTTTTTTAAGTTCACTGTCCATACTTTTTTTAAAATAACGCTGTTTTATAAGTTCTATTTTAAAAAATAAATCAAATGTTTTTAAAATTAAAATGATCATTCCATAAAAATTAAAAGCATCAAAATAAAGTAATACCCCTAATACATAATAAAAAGAAGGATGTACTAAGAAAAAAATAAAAATTGATTGATTATAATAAACATATAATTTGTCTATCAAAGTGGCTAAAGTATCTGCTCTATGTAGATAAATCTCAAGTAGTTCAAAAAGCAGCATAAAAAAGATGACTTGTAGTAATATTTCCATGCCCAAAGTTTAGCAAATTCTTAGATATAATGTTCTTTAAAAAAGATACTTCATGCAAAAATTGTTTATTACCGATTTAGACCATACCTTTTTACACAGTACGCAATCTGTTAGTCAATTTTCAAAAGATATTTGGAATGAAAAAGCCAATCACGCAATGCTTTCTATTGCAACGGCCCGAAGCTTTGCAAAGACCAATGACTTCTTAAAAGATCTTAAACTAAATATCCCTTTGATTACACTCGATGGTGCTATGGTTGCCAACAGAGAAAAAAAACTCATTGATTTAAACGTTTTAGACAAAAATATAGGTGACGCAATTATTGAAGAGAGTAAAAAATTTGATATATTTCCTTATGTCATCGCACTAAGTGACCATAAATACTTAAATGAAACATTTGAAATTCCTTCTCAACTAAACTACCATCAAGAACGCCTTATAAAAGACTCCTATACTTTAGATAAGCGTTTATCCTATGTTAAAAATATTAGAGGTGCAAAAGACACCCTAAAACTTGTCTATATGGGAGAAGAAAAAGTATTAAGACCCCTAGCCCAACATCTCTCAAAAGTATTTACTACTAGTATTGAAGTTAAATTAGCTCCTGAAAACTACATGAACTGCTATTTTTTAACCATTCTTCATCCCCTCAGCGATAAAGCACATGCCCTAAGTAAAGTACATGAATACCTAAACGTTGAAGCAAAAAATACAACTGTATTTGGTGATGGACTCAATGACATTGGTATGTTTAAATTAGCTGGAACAGCTGTCGCTGTCCATAATGCACTCGATAGCGTAAAAGATAAAGCTAATATTATATTAAAAGAAACAAATGATGAAGATGCTGTAGCTAAATACTTAGAAAAAAATATCGCTACATTATTAGAAGATTAAAAATTTATTTTATACCCTACACCATATTGATTTTTAATCAATTCTGTAGGTATTTTTTTACGTAAGTTTTTAACCAATGTTCTAATGGAAGAGTTGGTAATCACTTTGTCAAATTCATCTCCCCAAACATAGAAAAATATTTCATCATCCGAACAAGGTGTTCCAGCTTTATCAACTAGGAGTTCAAATAACTTTAGCTCTCTCCTTGTTAAGAATACTGATTCATCATTGTGAAACAATGTTTTACTTTTTGAATCCCAATAACAATCACAAGGCAAAGGAATAGATCTTCCTCCATCTACTTTATCAGAGACTTTTTGTAGTGCAGCCATCAAGTCTGAACGCAATACAGGCTTAATTAGATAAGATGAAAAATTTAAATC
>CACVAZ010000117.1:33426-55844 GCA_902727995.1 uncultured Sulfurovum sp. | reverse complement strand
ATTCCTCCTGCTGTCTCTAAAGCTCCCTCATTTTGTTCATCGGAAAAAACAATGTTAACACCATACGTCGAACCATTCCCTAAATAATCAATAATCTGTTGACCTAAGTAAGCTACATTAATGACTATATTTTGAAATCCTGCTTTTTTTAACTGTTCAATATGCCAAACAATAAGTGCTTTTCCTCCCACTTCTAAAAGTGGTTTTGGGGTATAATTTGTAAGTGGTCGCATACGGCTTCCTAGCCCTGCTGCTAAAATCATTGCTGTCATTTTAAAAGTTCAGCCAGTGCTTTTAAGTTATCATATTTATTACACACTTCTAAAACATACTTTAAGGTTAAAGGAATATCTTTTAAATAGCCATTTTTCTGATCGCGAATGTTTAAACGTGCAAAAATACCTAAGATTTTAAGATGTCGTTGAAGAGCCATAAAATCAAACCAACGTAAAAACTTTTCATCTGACACCGTTAAACCTTTTAAGGCTTTAAATTCCAAAGCAAGTTCTTCCATTTTTTGAGTATCAAACTCTGTATAAACATCTTTTAAAAGTGAAACTAAGTCATAAGTCAAAGCACCTGACATTGCATCTTGATAGTCTATCAATGCTAGTTTCCCTGAGTCTAACATAATATTACGAGAATGAAAATCACGATGAACAAAAACACCTTGAGGTTGAGCTAAGACCTCATCAGCGATGATTTCCAATATTTTACTTAAATCTCCTAAACCTTTTTCAGATAAAAAAATGTTTTTATGCTGTCTTAAATACCACTCTTCCATCAAGTTCATTTCAAAAATTAAAAAATTTTTATCATAAACTTCCATTCCTGTCGTATCTATCTCTTGCATTTTAATGATTTCAGAGATACCTTTCATGTAAAGAAGTTCCACACTCATAGGACTTAACATATCAGCTAAATGCTGTGAACCTAAATCAGAAAGTAATAAGAAGCCCTCTTTAATATTTTGAGCAATAATACGAGGTACTTCAACTTTCGCTTTAAGAAGCCGTACAGAAATATCAATAAAAGGATACATACTGTCTTTAGCTTCTGAAGAATCCATCAACACAAAGCTTTCAGCATTAACTGTTAACCTATAATATTTTCGAAAACTAGCATCTGCTGGTATAACCTCTAAGCCATAGTTTTTATATCCTAACTCATCTATCCATGCATTAATCTTTTGCATATATTGCCCCTAAAATTGTATTATTTCTTGCTGATGTCACAGATTTTAAATCAACCACTTCTTCTTGCAATCGTTTATGTGCTAACCATGCAAATATCATTGCTTCCATATTATCGGCATTCACGCCATATTTCTCCGTAGAATTAACCAATACCTTAGGTAATGCCTTTTGTAACTCTTGCATTAAAAAAACATTTCTAACCCCACCACCACAAACCAAAAGCTCTTTAATTTCAAACTGTTTAATTTCATTGGCAATGGAATGGACGGTTAAAGCTAATAAAGTAGCTTGAATATCTTTTATAGATATTTTGTTCTTGCATATTTTATCATAGGCTTCTAAATAGTTTATTAAAAATTTCTTATTAAAATATTCACGACCTGTACTTTTAGGAAATTTTAATAAAAAATACTCATCTTGCAATAGATGATGTAGTAATTCTTCATTTACTTGACCTGATTTAGCCCAATCTCCATTTTTGTCATAAGCTAAACTTTTATGTTTATTTATCCATAAATCCATAAGCACATTGCCACAACCTGTGTCATAGCCTAATATCTCATCCCCTAAAATAGAAATATTTGCCATGCCCCCAATATTAACAACAGCAGAAGCTTTTAAAGAAGAGAACAAAAAATTATGGAAAGTAGGAGCCAAAGGAGCACCTTGTCCTCCTAAAGCCACATCTTTAGAACGAAAATCAGCAATAACATCAATACCAGTTTCTACAGCCAACACAGAAGCATTGCCTAATTGTAATGAAAAAGGAAATTCTCCATTTGGTTCATGCCAAAGTGTTTGACCATGTGAACCAATGGCTGTTATGTCATCTCTACAACAATCTACTTTTTCCAATAAAGTATTCACAGCAGAAGCAAAAAAATAGGCTAATTTACAATCAACTGTTCCAATGGCTTTTATGGTTGTTGTTCCATTAATAATATCAAGAATTTCATTTTTTAAGTCTAAATTAAAAGCTTCATAATGAGAAGCTTCTAAAATACAAAGCTCATCATCTATCTGACAAAGAGCCACATCAACCCCATCTAAACTTGTACCAGACATAATTCCGATGTATCTTTTTTGCATTTTCCTACTTTGGGTAAAATTTCATAAATATATGAATATATTAGTTTTTATTTTTAAAAGCTATAATTATTTGTTACAAAAAACAAAAAATAAATCTTCACTTAATTTATGCTCAAAGGACTACCTGTGGATAATTTAGGATATATTTCTATATCAGCATTAATATTTCCAATATGGCTCTATATTTATTTAAAAGCAAAATGGCTTAGGCTACGAATGCGAAATATCGGTATATATATTGGAATACTTGCAGCCATATTCGAACCATTTTTTATGATGGATTATTGGAATCCACCCTCTTTATTTAACATTAATAATTTCTACTTTATAGAAGATTTTTTCTTTGGATTCCTTTCTGCTGGTATTGCCATTTCTATTTATAACTTTATTTTTTCCATTAAATATGTAAAAATATATAAACGTAGAAAAAACTTTTCACTTATCTTATCTCTAAGTATCGTTATCTCATTTTTACTGCTTAATCAAGTATTCGAATATAATTCAGTTTTTGCATTTTGTTTGAGTACTACTTCAGCTATACTCATAATCTTTATCATTAGAAAAGACTTAATACTTCCTGCACTTTACTCATCGTTTTTTTCTATTATTATTATAATATCCAGCTATATGATAATTTTTAATATTTTTCTTCCCTCTTACTGGGAATCTTATTGGAAACTTGTAGATACCCCTTATGAACAGTATATTTTTGGTATACCTTGGACAGAATATCTATATTATTTGAGTATGCAATCTTATCTAAGTGTCATCTATGATTTTGCTTCTGGAACAGCAAAAATAAAAATAACAAGAGACTAAAAGACCTTTAATCCTTCTTATTATTTTGAAAGTCATTAGCTAATTTATTAAAGAAAGAACTAATCTCATCGAGTGCTTCACTAGCTATTTGAGAAACTTTCTCTTTTGATTCTTCAAATTCTTTTTGAATCACTGGTGCTTTTTCTTTCCAAAGATCTTCAGCTTCTTTTTGAGCAAGATTAGCTTTGACAGCTACCGTATCCAAACCTGTTTGTGCATTAGTAGAAATTTTTTCTACAAACTCTTCAAGATTTTCTTTAATCTCTTTCATCTTATCATTGGCTTCCATTGCACCCAAATTCGCTTGTAACTTGGCTTCATCACTCTCTTTTCCTAAATCTTCGTAAGTATCCTCTAACTTAGTATTAATTTGATGAAGACTCTTTTGAAAACTTTCCCAAAGCTCCGTAACGCTTTCACTTAAGTCATCTGTTATTTCTGAAACTCTTTTTTCTAACGAGGCTACGGCCTCTTTTGACTCTTCAACTTTTTCTTTAAAATCTTTTTCCATAGGGTATCCTTCTTAATTTAATGTATTTCATTATAACACTTTTATTTTTATTAGTAAATAAAAAAAAATAATTAAAAGCATTATGCTATAATTTACTTTATGAAAACCATAACCGAAAAACTAGACCTAGACACCTTTATAAACAACTTTAAAAACTTCTATGCTCGAGATAAAGCCATTGATATGATGGGTGATATTAATCAACACTTTAAATACATTTCAGCACTCTCAACCATAGAGTTTCCAAATATAAAAGAAGTTCCAAATCTAGATGAACAACTCAATCGGCTGAAGAAACAAGGAGTACTTTCTTTAGAAGAGATTTATGCTTTTGTAAGCATGATAGAGTATTTTAATGCCTTAAAAGCTTGTTCTTTACCTGAGCCTTTGAACAAATGGATTCGTGAGATTGAGGTTCATGAAGAGATTAGCGATATTATTTTATATTTTACCAATGAGGGGAACATTAACCCTGAACGAGAACCTGAACTTTATGAAATTGAAAAAGCCTTAAAGCAAAACAAATCTGAACTTAAAGACAAACTCTATCGCTTGGCTCACTCTTCTACCCTTAAAGAGTATTTGGTAGATACACAGGTGCATTTTTTAAATGGTGAAGAGACACTTATGGTTAGAGGAGGGTTTAATAAGGTTCTTAAAGCTTCTGTGGTTGGTCGTACGGCAGGTGGGTTCTTTTATATTTTACCTCAATCTATTGCACATTTAAAGGAAAAAGAGTCAACCCTACTTTCTCGTAAAGAAGAAGTGATTTACCGTTATTGTCAAAATTTTTCAGTAACTTTACATACACACTATCTATTTATGAGATATATTAACCGTGAATATGACAAGTTTGACCACTATCAAGCACGTGTCATATTTGCCCGTACCTTTGACTACCATTTTATATTGCCCTCAAAACGAAAGGTTGTTAATCTTTCAGCATTTTGTCATCCTGCTATTGACAAACCAAAACCTGTCAATATTAAACTTGAAAAGTCTGTGATGCTCGTTACAGGAGTAAATGCTGGTGGTAAAACCATGCTACTCAAATCACTACTTTCAGCTGTCTATATGTCTAAAAATCTTTTACCTTTTAAATGTAATGAAGCAAAAACTGAAGTAGGTCACTTTAAATCTATAGAAGCCGTTATAGATGACCCCCAATCAGTCAAAAATGACATCTCTACCTTTGCAGGACGTATGGTTGAGTTTGCAAAACTATTTGACAAAGAAGATGCTATTGTTGGGGTTGATGAGATAGAACTTGGAACAGACTCAGATGAAGCTGCTTCTTTGTTTAGAGTGATGCTTGATGAGTTGAAGAAAAAAGGAATAACTTTTATTGTCACGACACATCATAAAAGATTAGCCTCCTTAATGAGTTCAGATGATGATGTAGAACTCATAGCAGCACTTTACGATGAAGAAAAACGACAACCAACATACACTTTTTTACAAGGAAGTATTGGAAAATCTTATGCTTTTGAAACAGCTCAACGCTATGGTGTACCTGAACATATTGTCCGTAAAGCAAAAGATGTCTATGGAGAAGATAAAGAGAACCTAAATGAACTTATAGAAAAATCTACGACCCTAGAACGTGAAATGCGTTTAAAGTTAGAAAAAATAGACAAAGATTTAAAATCTATAGAACAAAAAAAAGAAGATTTAGAAAATATTGAAGAGAAACTCAATGAACAACAACGAAAGGCTGTAGCCACTTTAGAAAATCGTTACAATGCTGCGACTAAACGTGCTTTAGAAGCGTTGAAAGTAAAAGAGTCTACAGAAGGTCGAAGGCTTCTAAACGATGCCCATAAACAAAAAAAGCTCTCAATCCATGCCAAAAAAGCAGAACAACCTAACAAGCGTGTCTTACAAATAGGTGATGCTATTAAGTATCGTTCTTCACGAGGAGAAATTTTAGGCATTAGAAATACCGAAGCCAATATTGAGGTTGATGGTATGAAAATGCGTGTACCTCTTTCACAACTTCGCTACCTAGAATCTTCAGCAAAAAAAGTTGTAAAAAAGCCTAAAACAGTGGTTAACGTAGAAAAATCTGGTCGAAGTACCATTTCCATTAAACTACTTGGATGTTACGCTGATGAAGCCATCGATAAACTCGATGTCTTTTTATCTGATGCTTTGGTTTCTGGTTTTAACGAAGTAGAAATTATTCATGGAACAGGTGGAGGCATACTCAAAAAAATTATTATTGAGTACTTAAAATCTTATCCGAAACTTCAGTCTTTTCATGGACTCAAAGGAAGCCTTGGAATTACGGTTGTTCATTTATAAATTTATTCAACTTTTCTAAAAGCACAAATTTGTTGTGCTAACAAGTCGGTTATGGTCTCTCTTCTGTTAATTACATGGGTTATATTTAAATCAGCAATACTCTCTTCTTGTGATTTATTTTTTACCGTAACCACCGAGTTTATATTCTTTCCAAAAGAGTCTATGTTCTCACAAATAAGCCTTACTTGATGAGGATTATTCACAGCAGAAAAAATAGCTGTACATTGTTTTATACCAAAATGTTCTAAAACAGATTTTTGAGCTGCATTGGCTAAATAAATATTCTCTTCACCTTTTGCAATGGCTTCATCAACCAATTTAACATCATGTTCAATAATTACATAAAGAACATCACTTGCTTTAAACTTTTCAACCAGTTGCTTTCCTACTGCCCCATATCCACAAACAATAATATGTTCAGTAAATCCTGTAGAGGTCAAAGCACGTTCACGTAAACCTGTTGGCTCTTTAAAAAAGAAGTCAGCTAAAGGTTTTATTTTCTTTAAAATAAAGGGCGTTAAAATCATAGAGAGAACAATGGTAACAATCATTATTTGATTTGTTTGATCAGAAATAATATCGTTGACATTTGCCAATGCAAAAATAGCCAATGCAAATTCACCTACTTGCATGAGGGCTAAAGCACTTTTAATGGAAGAACGTTTTTGCATAAAATATTGCAATATTATAAAAAGAACCAACGCTTTTATGAACATAAAAGCTACTAATAACCCTAAAATTATAAAAATAAAATTACCAACTATTGCAATGTCAATCTGCATACCAATAGTTACAAAGAAAATCCCCAATAATATATCTCTAAAAGGAACTAAATCAGCTTCTATTCGGTAACGATATTTCGTCTCGGCAATGGTCATACCTGCAATAAAGGCACCCAAAGAATAAGAAAAACCAAAATATTCAGCTAATACTGAAGCAGCGATGACCGTAAGTAATACAGATGCTAAAAATATCTCTTCAGATTCAGAAGCAGTTACCCAGTCAAAAAAGCGTTCTATAAAATATTTACCCACCACAAAGAGTATGGCAAAAACAATAATTGCAGAAACCAGTGTTTCTAAAAGAAGCTCAGGTACTGAAGCATTCGCAGAAGTAAAAATTGAAATCATCAAAAGCATCGGAATAACAGCTAAATCTTGAAAGAGTAAAATACCTAAAACCACACGTCCATATTCGGAATGTATTTCCCCACTTTCATTTAGAACTTTGAGTACAATGGCTGTGGAAGAAAGGGAAAGTGCCATCCCAATAACAATGGCATTTTTCACCGTAACATCAAAAAAAGTAAAGGCTAAAAAAGTAAAAAGTAGTCCAGAAAGTATAACTTGTAATGCACCATAAACAAACACTTCTCGTTTCATGGAACGCATTTGAGCAATGGAAAACTCAAGTCCTATGGTAAACATAAGAAACACAATTCCAAACTCTGCTAAATGTGCTAATGTCTCTTTTGAATCATCTCCAAAATGAAAAATTTGAGCAATGGCAAAGCCTGTAAATATATACCCAATAACTGTTGGAATATCAAGTTTTTTTAAATACACATTTACAATGGTAGCTATACCAATAGTAACAATAAGTCCAATTAACAAATGTTCCATATCTCTTATCTCCACCTTTTTTTTAAATATATAATCTAAAGGCTAAAAGCCATAGCAAACAATTATAATAAAAGAAAATACAGTGGATAATGTTTCATTATTACCCTACTTAACTTTTGCATTAGGTTTGAAAAATACAAAAGTTTATCTTACTCCCACTCAATGGTTGCTGGGGGCTTTGAGCTAATATCATAAACCACCCGATTAATCCCATCTATCTCATTAATAATTCGTCGACTCATCCCCTCCAAAACATCATGAGGAACATGGGCAAAAGTAGCTGTCATACCATCTACTGATTCTACTATTCTTATGCAAACCGTATTGTCATAAGTACGGTTATCTCCCATGACACCTACAGATTGTACATTTAAAAGTACCGTAAATGCTTGCCATACTTTGTCATAATAACCTGTGGCTCTAAGCTCTTCTTGCATAATAGCATCTGATTCACGAATAAGGTGTAACCCCTCTTGCGTAACTGCACCCATCGTTCTAATCGCTAGTCCAGGCCCAGGAAATGGATGACGACCTATCATCTCTTTTGGTAATCCAAGTTCAAGTCCTAATTTACGCACCTCATCTTTAAAAATTTCTCGTAAAGGTTCAACCAGTTCAAAAGTCATCCAAGCTGGAAGCCCTCCAACATTATGATGAGACTTAATGGTTTTAGAAGGTCCTTTAACTGAAACTGATTCAATAACATCTGTATAGAGTGTACCTTGTGCTAAAAAAGCAACATCAGTATGTTTCTTTGCTTCAATATCAAAAACTTCAATAAACTTCTCACCAATGGCTTTACGTTTAACTTCAGGATCAACCACACCATCTAAAACTTTCATAAACTCTGCTTTAGCATCTATCGTAATAAGTGGCATGTCTAAAAGCTTAAACATATTTTGAACATCTTCAACTTCATTTTTACGCAGTAACCCTTGATCAACAAAAACACAAATAATTTGTTCTTTTGGTAATGCCTCATGTAACATTGCAGCAACCACTGAGCTATCAACCCCACCTGAAACGCCACAAAGAACTTTTTTGTCTCCTACTTGTGCTTTAATACTTACTATTTTTTCTTTAGCAAAACCACCCATGTTCCAAGTGCTATCACAACCACAAACAAATTTTGCAAAATTCTTAAGAAGTTTAGTTCCCTCTACTGTATGGTGAACTTCTGGATGAAACTGAAACGCATAAAGCTTTTGTTCTACATTGGCAATAGCAGCATAAGGAGAATTTTCAGAACTACCAATAACTTCAAAGCCATCAGGAATTTTTTCTGCTTTATCTCCATGTGACATCCATACAGTTTCATCAGCTGTCATTCCAGCAAAAATTTCACAAGAAGTAATGCTAAGTTTTGCTTTTCCATATTCATGATGATCAGCAGCCACAACTTCACCACCATAACGCTGAGTCATTAACTGCATACCATAACAAATTCCCATGATTGGAACACCCAGTGACCAAATACCTTCATCTGGTTTATAAGCATCAGGAGCATACACAGAAGCTGGCCCACCTGACAAAATGATACCTTGTGGTTTACGTGCTTTAATGTCTACGATGTTTTCACGATAAGGAACTACTTCACAGTAAACCCCCGACTCTCTTAGTTTTCTTGCTATAAGTTGTGTGTATTGTGAACCGAAGTCTAGGACCAGTATGGGTACTTGTTTCATGCGATAATTCCTTATTTTTATGGGCTAAAATTTGTTGAAATTATACTGTGTTTTTTATGAGAGAGGGTTAGAAATAGGACATGGAGCATAATTAAGATCAAGATATAAGGGAATCTAAGGGAGAATCTTATTAATATCCTTTTTCATAGAGACAAAGACTCCCCTAAAGTTTAGTAAATCTAAGGCTTTTATTAGTGAATTTCGTCTAAACCCTCATCATTAACAACATCTGGATCTACGGCTGCTTCTTTTGGACATTTAGCCATACTTACTACTATATCTTTTTGTTCTACATTGACCACTTTAACACCAGAAGTATTTCGTCCTGCTTTTCTGATGGTTTCCATATCCACACGTATCATTTTCCCAATACTTGTTAAACACATCATGTCTTTGTCTTCTTCTACGAGTACTACCCCAACCACGTCACCTGTTTTAGCAGAAAGTTTCATAGAGATTACCCCTTTACCTGCACGGCTTTGTTCTCGGTACTCTGAAGCTGTTGTTCGTTTACCAATCCCTTTTTCACTCAGCATTAAGAGTTCAGATTCTTCATTTTCAATGGTTGTTGCACCACAAACAAAGTCATCTTCAATTTTAAACTTAATCGCAGCCACACCACGTGCGACTCTTCCAATCTCTCTAGCATCTTCCACTTTAAAACGAATACACTGACCTTTCTTGGTGGTTACAAACAACCACTTGGTTTCAGGCATTACAATTTTTGCTGTCACAATGGCATCATCTTCATCTAAGTTAATGGCTCTTACTCCATTGGTTCTAACATTTGAATACTCTTTTAAATTCGTACGTTTGACAATCCCTTTTCTAGTAAAAAAAGCTAAACCTTTATCTTCTTCAAAATCAATGGTTGGGATTATCGACATAATTTTCTCATCTGGTTTAAGATTAATCAAGTTTACAACAGCTTTACCTTTCGCCATTCTTGAACCCTCAGGAATTCTGTAGACTTTTAACCAATACAATTGTCCCATGTCCGTGACAAACATAAGCGTATCATGTGTGGAAGAGATGAAAAACTGTTCAATAAAATCATCATCATGCGTGGTAACAGCAATCTTTCCTTTACCACCACGTTTTTGTTTTTCATACTGCTTCACAGGAACACGTTTAATATACCCTCTGTGCGTAATCGTTACAACCATTGGCTCATTTGGAATTAAATCTTCAATGTCAATGTCATCATAATCATCAATAATTTCTGTACGTCTCTTCGATTTGAAATTCTCGCCAATCTCTTTGAGTTCATCCACAATGATTCCATTAAGAATCTCTTCACTCTTTAAAATAGACTCTAAATACTCAATTAATTCATAAAGATCTTTTAACTCATTTTCAATTTTTTCAACTTCAAGACCTGTTAATCTTCTTAGTTTCATTTCTAAAATAGCATGTGCCTGAATCTCTGAAAGAGAGAAGCTTTGCATAAGTGAGATTTTAGCTATCTCTGTGTCTTCACTCTCTCTAATAATTCTAATAACTTCATCAATGTTATCAACAGCAATTTTTAAACCTTCTAAAAGATGTGCTCTGGCTTTTGCTTTTTCAAGATCAAAAATGGTTCGTCTAATAATGACTGTTTTTCGATGGCGTAAAAAGAAGTCAAGCATTTCACGAAGTTTTAAAATCTTAGGCTCTTTATTAACAATTGACAACATGATAATTCCAAAAGTAACCTGCATCTGCGTACTTTTAAAAAGGTTATTTAAGACAATATCACTCATGGCATCACGTTTGAGTTCAATGACAATTCGCATACCCTCACGGTCTGACTCATCACGAATTTCTGAAATTCCCTCAACATGTTTGTCACGTACTAAATGGGCTATATTCTCAATAAGACGTGACTTATTAACTTGGTAAGGAAGTTCATCAACCACAATAACCTCTTTACTCTTTTTCTCTTCAATATGCGTTTTAGCACGAACTTTAATTCGTCCTCTACCTGTGGTATAAGCATCTGTAATACCTTTTTTACCAAAGATAATCCCTCCCGTTGGGAAGTCTGGACCTTGAACAATATTCAATAGTTCTGAATCTTCACAAGAAGAATTATTTAAGATATGTAAAAGTGCTTCAATCAATTCATCCATACGATGAGGAGGAATGTTCGTTGCCATACCAACAGCAATCCCAGAAGAACCATTCAGCAGTAAATTTGGAATACGAGAAGGTAAAACATCTGGTTCAGACATAGAATCATCATAATTGGGTGTAAAATCTACAGTGTCTTTCTCTAGATCACGAAGTAACTCTTCAGCAACTTTGGTCATACGTGCTTCGGTATATCTCATAGCAGCTGCATTATCACCATCGACTGAACCAAAGTTTCCTTGACCATCTACAAGAGGTGCTCTAAGAGAAAAATCTTGTGCCATACGAACCAAGGCATCATAAACAGAGTTGTCACCATGTGGGTGATATTTACCAATCACATCTCCAACAATTCTCGCTGATTTTTTATAAGCAGCTCTATGAGAAAGACTGAGTTCATTCATAGCAAAAAGTATTCTTCGGTGTACAGGTTTTAACCCATCACGTACATCAGGTAGCGCACGTCCTACAATAACTGACATAGAATAATCAAGGTAAGAACCCCTCATACTCTCTTCAATTTTTACTGTTTCAATGTCTAAATTTTCATTATTCTGATCAGTCATCAACTTCCTTCAAATGTTTATATACTATATAAATATGGTTTCTAAAATAGAAGATATTATAGCTAAAAGCTCTTAAATATATTATTTTTTATTAAATAAACCCTATTAACCAAATTATGCTATTATTCCACCTAAATTTCTAATGCAGGACAGCTCATGAAAAAAATCTCTTTTTTATTATTAGTTTTTACCCTCTTCTCTTTTGCTAAAACAAATGTTATTGTTAGTATTGTGCCTCAAAAACTGTTTGTTGAAAAAATAGGGGGTGAACAGGTTGAAGTTACGGTTATGGTAAAAACAGGTTCCTCTCCTCATAACTACCAACCTAAACCTTCACAAATGAAAGACATATCCAAAGCATCTGTCTACTTTGCTATGGGTGTTGAATTTGAAAATGTTTGGCTTGAAAAATTTCACAACCAAAATCAGAACATGCTCATTATGGATTCTTCACAAGGTATTGAAAAATATTATGCTTATCATAACTGTACTCGTGTACAGCATAATCATACGCAATCTATAGATCCACATGTTTGGGTTGATCCTCTTAATGTAAAGATTATTACTAAAAATATTTATGAAACATTGGTACAGTTAGACAATAAAAATGCAGACTTTTACAAAAAGAATTATGAAAGATATTTAGAAGAACTAGACCAGCTACATACTGACATACAAAAGATATTAGAAAAAACACCTAAGTACTCTACTTTCATGGTATTTCATCCTTCTTGGGGATATTTTGCTAAACGTTATGATTTAATACAACTGCCTGTTGAAGTCAATGGGAAAGAACCAAAAATGAAAGCTTTAGTGGGCATCATTGAAAAAGCAAAAGAAGCCAATGTACAAGCCATTTTTACCCAACCAGAATTTTCAGACAAAGCCAGTCAAAATATTGCTAATAATTTAAATATTGAAGTTATTAAAGCTTCTCCTTTAGCTGAAAACTGGTCTGAAAACTTGCAAATATTAGCCAAAGCCATTGCTAAAAAGGAGTAGCTACTTATGTCCGTTATTGAAATAAAAAATCTTTCATTTGCTTATGATAAACAAGTAATCTTAGAGAATATTAATCTTTCTGTACAAGAAAATGATTTTCTAGCCATCATTGGTCCTAATGGTGGAGGGAAATCTACCTTACTCAAACTTATTTTAGGAATTAACCCCATTAAAGAGGGAACTATTCATACTTTTGGAGAATTGCCTAAAAAAAACTTAGCCAAAATTGGTTATGTTCCTCAAAATACCAATGTAAATACTGAGTTTCCAATTAAAGTCATTGAAGTAGTACTCATGGGTCATATTGGTGAAAAACGTCCTCTTTTTGGCTATGCTGAAGATGAAAAACTTTGTGCAATGGGTGCTTTAGAACAAGTAGGCATGAAAGAATTTGCCAATGAAAAGATAGGCTCTCTCTCTGGGGGACAACGTCAACGGGTTATGATAGCCCGTGCTTTATGTGCACATCCTAAGATTTTAATTTTAGATGAACCCACTGCAAGTATAGATGTTGAAGGACAAAAACAAATTTATAAACTACTTGAAACATTAAATAGCTATATCACCATTATTGTAGTAAGTCATGATGTCTCCGTTATTATGCAATATGCAACTACCGTAGTACACATTAATAAAACACTCTCTTACCATGATATATCTGCTATGAAAGAACAAGTAAATAATAAAGATCAACACTTTTGTGAAGTTGAACTTTTTAATCAATTCAAAGAAAAGAAGTAAATCCAAAATGATAGAAGCACTCTCTTACGATTTTATACAAAATGCCCTCATCGCTGGTCTTTTAGTCTCCATGGCTGCTGGAATTATAGGCTCTCTTATTGTGGTAAACCGAATGGTTTTCCTTGCAGGAGGTATAGCACACACAGCGTATGGGGGTATTGGTGTTGCTGTTTACTTTAGCTTACCGATTTTTCTTGGTGCTTCAGTTTTTGCTGTTTTGGCTGCCCTTATAATTGCTACCATTACGCTAAAACATCGTGAACGAATGGATACCTTTATTGGTCTCATGTGGGCTGTGGGTATGGCTGTGGGAGTGGTACTCATTGACATTACCCCTGGTTATCAAGCAGATTTCATGTCTTATCTATTTGGTTCTATTTTAGCAGTTTCACAATCAGACTTATGGTTTATGAGTATTTTACTGGCTGTTATAGTGTTCATCATGACTTTTTGGTATCGCGACATTTTAGCTGTCTCTTATGACAGTGAATATGCAAACTTAAGAGGCATAAACGTACCTTTTTTCTACACACTCATCTTAATACTCTCAGCCCTTACTGTTGTGGTCGCCATCAAAGTCGTAGGACTTATCTTAGTCATTGCCTTACTCACTATTCCTGTTTACATTGCAGAAAAGCTTTCACACAGTCTCTTCTCTATGATGCTTTTATCTGGACTGTTTTCTTCTATTTTTACCATGTTTGGATTATGGTTTTCCTATGAATATGATGTGGCTTCAGGAGCTTCAATTATATTAATTTCAGCTACTTCTTTATTTTTATTTTTAGGAGCAAGGAAGCTGATTTAATAATCAGCATCTCTCTCTTTTCTGCGTTTTATTTTTCTATTAATCTTAACCAATTCACGCATGTCTTCAATGGTATCCATTTCATCCATAATCTCAATACCCAAAAGTGTTTCAACACAATCTTCAAGCGTTAAAATTCCTTCAGTTTGACCATAAGAATCTATAACTAAAAACATGTGTTGTTTTTTCTTAATGAACATATCTATGGCTTTCATTACAGACAAACTTTCATGAATGCTATGCATGTTATCTTGTATACTTGCAATCGTAACCGAGTCGTCAACCAAAGATTGCTGAAACAGTTTTTTTGTTAACACAATGCCTGTCACGTCTTCAATCGTCTCATTACAAACAGGAATACGAGAAAATTTAAAGATATCAGCTTCTGTTTCTAGAACCTCTTTAATCGTCCTCTCACCATTTAAAGAAAAAACAACTGACCTTGGTGTTAAAATTTCATGAATCTCTTTTTCATCGACTTTTAAAACATTTTCAATGTAATCAGATTCTTTTTCATCAATAACACCCTCATCTTCAGAGATGAGCATACTTTCAAGAAGTTCATCTTTTGTCGTTGTTAACTCATTTCCTTTAGAGATTTTTTTAGTCACAAACGTTGTAATAATAAGAATAGGATAAGTCAATATAATAAAGACTTGAATAATTCTTCCAGCTAAGGGTGCTAATGATTTCCAATATAATGCCCCAATCGTCTTAGGAATAATTTCAGAAAAGAAAAGAATTGAAAAAGTTAAGATAACAGAAACCATCACCATAGCAAAATCACCATCAAACACTTTTGCTGCTTGAGCCCCTACAGCTGTAGCACCTAAGGTATTAGCAATGGTATTTAAGATTAAGATAGAACCTATCGACTGACTAATATGTTCTTTATGAGAACGTAATCGTTTCGCCGTTTTAGGATGCTCTTTTTCCAACACCGAAATGTAAGACATGTGAGTAGAAAGAAGCACAGCTTCAAGAATGGAACAAAGGAATGAAATTCCTACAGATAAAAGAAAGAAGAGTATAAGATAACTCATTTAATTTAATAAACCTTTAAAATTATAAAATAATGGTCGCTAGACCTAAAAAACTAAAGAAACCCACAACATCGGTAACCGTGGTTAAAATAACCGTACTACCAATGGCTGGATCAACTTTTATTTTTTCTAAAAAAAGAGGAATCATTGCACCAAAAAATCCTGCTAAAAGTAAATTTATTAGCATGGAAAAAGCAATAACATACCCCAAGCTTTCCACATCGAACCATAATGATGCGATAATGCCAATGATTATAGCAAATAATAAACCATTTAATAATGAAATACTTACTTCTTTGAAAATAATTCTTTTCGCATCATCTGAAGAGATGTCTCCAAGTGTTAATTGTCGTACCACAACCGTTAAAGTCTGTGTACCTGCATTTCCTCCCATTGAGGCAACAATGGGCATAAGAATTGCCAATGCTACAATTTCATTTAAAATGTCTGAAAAAAGTCCAATAATCACAGAAGCAAAGATGGCTGTTATCAAATTTACTCCTAACCATGAAGCACGTTTTTTTCCAGCCTTAAAGATCTCTTCATCTTCTTCTACCTCATCATCAAGCCCAGCCAAATGATACATCTGCTCTGTGGCTTGTTCATTGACAATATCATGAATGTCATCGGAAGTAATTCGACCAATTAACTTACCCTCTTTAGTCACAATGGGCATAACATAAAGGTTATACTCTTTAAAAGAATTTACCACGGTCTTTATGTCATCAGAATCAACCGAAACAATCGGTTCAAAATGCTCTTTTGAATCCTCAATATTTTCTTCAAATGTTTTTGAAAAATCAAAGGTCAACAGATCATCTAAATCTATGCTATAGAGTAAAACTGAATTTTTAGCTGTAATAAATAAATTATGCACATTTTCCAAAACATTCGACTTTTTTAGTTCAGAAAAACGTTTTATCACCTCAGAAACTATTTCTTCTTCCGTTGCTGTAAAAACTTCTACCTGCATGTAAGATCCAGCTTCATTTTCAGCATACGATTCAAGTAGCCGAATCTCTTTTTGATCATTCTTATCAAGTTTCTCAAAGACTTCTGAAGCCATCGCTTCATCATGTTCTTTAAGCTCTTGCATAAAGTCTACTTGATCATCACTCTCTAACTCTTTTACGGCTTCCACTAAATCTTTTGCTTCAAGAGACGTAACCATATCATCAAAATATCGATCAGGAAGTTCTAATGCAACATCTCCTAAAATATCTTTAGGAATGAGTCTAATCGCCTCTGAAAATATCTCACCATCATACTGTTTTAATATATTTACAATTTCAGAGAAATGAATTTCCTCATTTTTATGTAATTCTAAATACATCTTTAATTCTTGCATATTATTACCTCCTTTAAGTAAGTAAAAAATGTTCTGGAATTATAGCGAAGTGAAGAAGATAAACTTATTGTAAGTACCCAATAAAAATCAAACCCTCAATATAAACAAACAATTTGTGAAATTACAAGAAGTTAATCAAAAATATATTAGAATGCCAATAATAAAAATTGAAGGAAAGCAAATGGTAACAGTAGATTTAAAAAAAGAGCATAGCTTATATGCTGAGGGTGAAAGCAACGGAGGCATAGACTATCAAGGTCATGGTGCTGCATTTTTAAAAAATGATTTAAGTGAAAAACTTTTTTATTGTGAAGACTTAGACAGAGAAGAAGTACAGGCATTTTTTAACCAACCAGAAAGCTACTATTTTGGTGAATGTAACTTAGACTGGGAGTTTGTACAAAAGCCAACTCTTGGAAGAGGAAAACAAGCCATGTGGTTTGCTAAATACTTTAAAAGTGGTTATTACGAAGAGCCATACGAATAATGAAAAAAATAGGCTTAGGACTAGATTACAACAATATCTGTAAAGATTACAATACCGTTTATTTAGACCGAGATAACAATGACCGAGAAACCGTACAATGTATGGGAAAAGTAATGGACTGGTTTAAAGAGTTCCTTTCTGATTTCATGCAAACTTTTGAGTATGAAATTTACAGACTCAACCAACCCTCTTCTCTGACATTAAAAGAGATTGTACAAAAGAGATTCTTTTTTTATTCATTAGAAAAAGAGATAATAGCCCAAACCTTTGTTTTACAAAAAGAGACAATGTCTTACAATGGTCTCTCCGACTGGGCAGCAGCTGGTGAAAACAGTTTACTTATTCAAAATGACGATGAGGGTGAAGGCGTATACTTTTACTTTATTGAAAACTCTGACGAACATAAATGGTTACTTAAAAAGTTAAGTGACTATTCTTTGGATGAGGTTCCTTTTGAAGAAGCCTAAAAACTTTAGAGAAAATCTATAATACTTGTTTTACTCCACAGTTTTGGCTGTGGATTTTTTTCACTTCACTCCCAATTAAATGAACTTCTAAATTCACCTTAGCCTCTTTATAATTATGGTTTAAATTGTTATATACTATTGTATTATATAAATTTTATACAACCTCATCATCATAATAAAATTTTAACTCTGTAACAATACTTACAAAACTAAGCCTAAAAAGCTAATATACTTCTCAAAAGAAAAAGGATGAACAATGAAACACTCTCCTGTTACACTTAATGGTACTTCTGTTGAAATGAAACGAGAAGAGATACGTAAATATTTTTTAGAATCTTACAATTTATATGAAAAAGTATTTGAACTTTTAAAGGATGATGCTGTTTTCTATAAACAGTCTGAACCAAGCCGTCAACCCATGATATTTTACTTTGGACATACAGCTACCTTTTACATCAATAAACTCATTTTAGCTGGGGTAATTACGAAACGTATTAACCCTGAATTTGAGTCTATGTTTGCTATTGGGGTTGATGAAATGACTTGGGATGACATGAACCAAGAGCATTATAAATGGGCAAAAGTTAGCGAAGTTCGTGCTTACCGTCAAACAGTTAAAGAGCTTGTTCTTCATCTTATAGAAACATTGCCTATGAGCTTACCTATTACACAAGATTCTGCATGGTGGATTATTTTGATGGGGATTGAACATGAGCATATTCACATTGAAACCTCATCTGTTCTTCATCGTCAAATGCCTTTAGAATTTATAAAGCCTGTTGAAGCGTTTCAACCCTGTACAAACTTTCCAGATGCTCCCCAAAATGAACTCCTACAAATGCAAGGTGAAACCGTGGTTCTAGGAAAAGATAAAAATCATCATCTTTATGGTTGGGACAATGAATACGGAACAAAAAACAAAAAAGTAGAAGCTTTTAAAGTCTCAAAATATTTGGTTTCAAATGCTGAGTACTTACCTTTTGTCATGGCTGATGGCTATAAAAAAGAAGAATATTGGGATGAAGAAGGTCAAGCTTTTTTAAAAAACAAAAATGCGAAACACCCACCATTTTGGGTACTACAAGAAGACAAGAGTTTTAAACTTCGTCTTTTAGACAAAGAAATAGACTTACCACTCTCTTGGGCTGTAGAAGTCAATGCACTTGAAGCCATGGCATTTTGTAGATGGAAATCTGAAAAAGAAGAAACCAAGTATGGCTTACCATCAGAAACTCAATGGCATTATCTATATAACAGTGCTAACATTCAAGACTTTCCAAATTTTGACGTACAAAAAGCCAATGTAAATTTTGCACACTATGCTTCACCCTGCCCTGTTAATGAGTTTTCTTTTGGAGAACTCTATGATGTTATGGGTAATGTTTGGCAATGGACAAATACCCCAATCGACGGATTCAAAGGCTTTGAAGTACACCCAATGTATGATGACTTTTCAACTCCCACATTTGATGGAAAACATAACCTTATGAAAGGAGGTTCATTTGCTTCCACAGGAAATGAACTGATGCAACATTCACGCTATGCCTTTAGACGGCATTTTTATCAGCATGCTGGTTTTAGATACATAAAAACAGATGAAGAAAATACTATGGAGACAAACACAACAATGAAAACAGACAAAACAGACAAAACAGAAAAGATAGAAATAAAAGAAAATGAAAACATTTACGAACACGACGAACTCGTAAACCAATACTCGGACTTTCAATATGGAGAAACGTATTTTGGGGTCGAAAACTTTGCAGCCAAAACAGCTCAACTTGCCATTGAATACTCTAAAGATACCCCTCAAAACAGAGCCTTAGACATTGGTTGTGCGACAGGACGTTGTTCTTTTGAACTTGCCAATGTTTTTGAAGAAGTAACAGGCATTGATTTTTCTGCCCGTTTCATTCAAGTTGCTGTCAATTTGCAAGAACAAAAAGTAGTAAAGTTTAAACAAAAAGTAGAAGGCGACATCTATAACTCTCTTTCAAAAAACATAGATGAGTTCTCCTTTGCTGAGGTAAAAGACAGAGTCGAGTTTTGGCAAGGAGATGCTTGTAATTTAAAAGCCCACTTTACAGGTTATGACCTTATTTTAGGAACCAATCTTATTGACCGTTTGTATGAACCTAAACTTTTTTTAGAAAACATTCATGAACGTCTTAACAAAAATGGTGTTCTCATCTTAACTTCTCCTTACACTTGGCAAGAAGAATCAACCAATAAAGAGTTTTGGTTAGGTGGTTTTAAAAATGAAAAAGGTGAAGAGCAATACACCTTAGAAGGACTCAAAGAAATTTTAGAAAAAAACTTTGAACTTGTCGAAACACAAGATGTTCCGTTTGTTATTCGTGAAACAGCCCGTAAATTTCAACATACTCTTTCACAAATGTCTGTTTGGAAAAAAATTTAATGTTTGAAGAGTCCGTAGAGAGAAGCCAAAGTAATTCTGAGAAATACCAAAAACGTGAAAAACTGTTTGGTACTTCTGATGTTCTACCTCTCTGGGTTGCTGACATGGACCTTGACACAGCAGACTTCATAGTCTCTGCCATTAAAAAGCGTTTAGAGCATCCTATCTTTGGTTATGAACAGATGCCAAATTCGGCTTTTCAGGCACAAATAAATTGGATGAAAAAACATCATAACCTAGAGTTAAGAAGAGAACATATGTTTTTCTCTCCTTCTGTGCTTACTTCTTTAAATCTTCTCATTCAGACTTTTTCAAATGAGGACGATGAAATTATCATTCAAACTCCTGTTTATGGTGCTTTTGCTACTTCTATTTTAGCAAACAACCGAAAAGTTATCGAAAACCCTTTAATTGAACAAGAGGGTGATTACCATTTTGACTTTGAAGACTTAGAAAAAAAAATTTCGCCCAAAACAAAACTTCTTATCCTTTGTTCTCCACATAATCCTGTTGGTAGAGTTTGGACTAAAGAAGAGCTCTTAAAATTAGCTTCTATTTGTTTAGAACATAGGGTCATGGTCATAGCCGATGAAATTCATTGTGATCTTTCTTTTAAAAAACATACGCCTTTTGCTTCTCTTTCAAAAGAAATAGCCGAGAATTCCATCACCTTACTTAGTCCTGCTAAAACATTTAATATTTCTGGACTGGCTATTTCAACCATGAGTATTGACAATCAAGAATTAAGAGAAAAGTTTAATAAAACATACAAAGCTACTTACTTAGGAGAAGGAAATCTATTCGCTCACGTAGCTTTTGAAACTGCTTACACTCATGGAGAAGCTTGGCTCAATGCATTAAAAAAGCATCTACTTGAAAACATTTCTGTTTTAAAGCAACAATTAAAAGAAAATAATTCAAAAATAAAATTCAAATCCCCAGACGCTACCTTCCTACTTTGGTTAGATTGTCGTGAATTAAATTTAGACGATGAAGCCTTACATCAATATTTCATCTCTAAAAAATTGGGACTAAGTCAAGGGATTCTTTTTGGAACACAAGGCAGAGGTTATATGCGTTTAAACATCGCTATCTCAAAAAAACTTTTAAATTTTATTAAACTATAATATTAAAGTAAAACTAAGATATAATTTTCTTATGAAAACAATTAATAAACTATATATATCTTTAATATTACTTTCAATCTCGCTATCAGCAGCTGATAAAAGTTATTCTTTTCTCGGTATACAAGCTGGAACTTCATACATAGAGGGTGACTTCGCTCCAACTGTTGGTTTAAAATATGGTATTCAAACAAGAAAATATAGAACCTCTTTTAATTACAACTATGGCGAAAACTCTAATGCTAAATACCAAACACTTATTGCACAAATTGATACAGGAGTTTTAACAAATACTTTCAAAGATTCTGCCTTTAAACCTTATGCAGGTTTCTCATTTGGTGCGATGCAAGAAAAAAATAAACTAAGTTCATTAACCGATAAAGGTTATCTCTATGGTATCAATACAGGTCTTGCTTATATTTATAATGATGCATTAGATTTTGATTTAGGCTACCGATATTTACAAACCTCTAAACTAAAAAATGTTAGTTCACTCAATGATCTCACACTTTCAATGCATTATTTTTATTAGACTTATGCTTGAATTTATTTTCACATGATATAATAATTTCATGCATAAAATTATATTATTAACATTATTATTGACATCTTTAAGTTTTTCTGAAAAAAGTTATTCTTTTTTAGGTGCAGAGACTTCGTTTGTAAACTATGACAGTATTTCCTCTCCCTCATTGGGTTTAAAATATGGAATCCAAAAAGGAATGTGGAGAAGTAGCCTTAACCTTGACTATGCTAACAATGGAAGCAATAAGCTCTCTTCACTCATGCTTCAAGTCGACAAAGGTATCTTAAAAAATTTTACAAAAAAGAGTCCTTTTAAACCTCATGCTGGTTTTTCACTTGGTGTACTCCAACATAAAAATACTGATACAGACAAAGGCTATGGTCTTGGTTTAAATACTGGGGTAACTTATCTTTTAAATGAGCAAGTTGATTTAGATTTGAGCTACCGATTTATCTCAACCTCTAAAATGAATGACATAGGTTCAATCAACAGTTTAAATCTTTCACTACACTACTTTTACTAGAACTTTAGTATAATACTCCAATT
>CACVAZ010000117.1:0-33326 GCA_902727995.1 uncultured Sulfurovum sp. | reverse complement strand
CAGCTGTCAATGCAGGAGCCTCAGGAATCATTGCAACCAACACTACCATCGACTATTCTGTAACAAAACATGCCAAAGACTTTGGTGGTATTTCAGGAGCTTTAGTCCGTGAAAAATCCTATGAACTCTTTAAAGCCATTGGAAAAGAACTTCATGACAAAACCATTCTCATTTCTGTTGGTGGAATTGAAACAGCTGAAGATGCCTACCGAAGAATCAAAGCTGGAGCAACCTTTGTTCAAGTCTATTCAATGCTTATTTATAATGGTCCAGTTATGATAAAAGAGATAAATGAGGGGTTAATAGAGTTGCTTAAAGCAGATGGGTATGCAAATATTTCAGAGGCTATTGGAGCTGACTTTAAATAGTCAGTTCCATCATCAAAGTTAAGTATATAAAGCTTCTCTAATCTGCATATAAGCAATCAAAAATTCAAACATCATTCGCCAAAGAAGTTGCATGAACAGAAACATTATTATAAATAAAACCATAAAAAGTATCTTCTGTTTAAAGCTTAATGTTCCCCATGCCATATTTTTAGCTACTTGATAACTTTGTTCCATCATGCTAATTTTTTTCATAATCCAACGTGAAAAGAACCAAATAAAAAGGGGCATAACAATTGCCCCTAGATAATAAAAGACTATAAGTGCCATAGGACTTATAAATGTTTTGAAGTTTAGAAAGTCTTGCATTTAATCTCCATATATTGTTTCAAATAAACTCTTATCTTTACTAACATCAAAATTCGTACAAGCAGCTCCCATAGCACATAATGTTAATGCTCCAAAAACTAATATATTTTCACCAGTATCCATCAAAACACCTTTTGACGTTTGATAAAGCCTAGATGACCAACTATCAATTTTTTCTGCTGAGTTTTTTAACACATAACATTTTTTAGTATGCCCTGAAGAAGAATAAACTAAATCAACACATCGATAATCTACTCCTTTTTCTCCTAACTTCAATGGTAAATCTTCTTTTCCATAAACTTCTAAATACTCCTTATTAGGATTATCTTTCCATGCATTGACTGTTTTACTACAAGCACTCAATAAAAATACCCAAAATATCAAACTTAAAATATTATTTTTCTTCATTCTTAGCCTTTATCGCTACTTTCTCTTTCTTAACCCACATATCTCCAGCAGAAAACACTTTCCATGCCCATTTCAACCAGTTAATTAATGAGAAAGAAATCCAAATCGCCCAAAGAAGCATTAAGGCACGGTAATACCACATCGAAACCGAGACCACCATTGGCTGTGCCAATGTTTCACCTATTCTATCCGAGTACCAATTTAAGTTGAGTCCATAAGAATTATTACCCTCTATCATCATGTCAGGATTACCTAACAACCCTACCGATACAGCCCCTACAAGCGTTGCCAATGCTACCACGGTAAACAACCCAATGAGTACTTGAATAAAGTTTCTCATTCCTCCTTGTAGTGCTTCTTTTTTTTGCTCTTTGTAACGTAGTAAAAATATCCAAGCCACAATTGGAATCATAATCATCACTGAACTCGTACTCACCCCAACCCCTAAAAGTAACCAATCACTTACTTTTAATGGTGAATTTGAAACACGTCCTAAAATAAGAGCAAAGATTAATACACTTAATAACACACCCCACAACAACACAGCAGGTCCTAAAAGAGGTCCATTTGTCCAAAGTACCCAACGGTTTTGAGGCAAGTGTAACTTAACATTACTATTGACTGAATCTTTATTTAAATTAATTTTAGAGAAGTTATAAATACTCTGAGTTCCTGATTCCTCTTTCCATTTAATCACCACTGTTTGTGCTTTTCCTTTTAAAGGAATGGAGAGTTCAGCATTTTTAATTTTAAGATAATGATCTTGTTCATCTATTTTTACTGAACTAAGCTCTTTCACATTCTCTAAAACAATCGTATGTTGCTGAGCTCGTGAACTTTGAACTCTGAGTTTAAGGGTTAAATCTCGGTACCTTTGAGACTGAACAATGCTTAAATCACTCGACTCTATGGTTAAACTTTTTCCTTTAACAGCTTTGATGGCTTCCAACGTTAAATTCAAGGTTTCATTTTTCCATGGTCTAAATGTTGGCATGAGCTGATTGCTATGGGCTACTTGTTTTTCACTCTCTACCCCTTCATGATGCATATTCCACATGGAAGAGATATCCATTTTCCACTCTTCCATTACTGAATTTTGAGCTGAAGCTTTTAACAATAAAGCTAAACTAATGGGCAAAGAGGAACGCCATTGATAAGCAGGATGATTATTATGCAACTGTAAAATAGCTTCTTTCCCATTCACCTCTATCTCTTTATTTAGTACCGACTCATTTTCAAGTAGAGCATAATTTAAAGTATAGGGTTTATCAATCTTATTTAACAATCTCACTTGGGTCTCAACATACCAACGTAAACCAAAGTAAAACGTTCGTGTGACCTCAACCATAGGTTCAAGCGAACTTTTTGTTTTTTCCCTAGACTCACTTGATTTTTTATCAACATTAACAAGCTCAATATAACTCTTATCGTCACTGTTAAGCTTCCATAACGCACTCTCTTTTAAATCTAAATTATGAATGGGTAATTTAGACATGAGCATAATCTGATTTAAACCTTTAATGCTACCACGCAAAGATACTTTATGAATCCCTTTACGTAACATCACCCATAAACCACCCTCTTTATCCAATTGTAAATAACTCTTATCGCTATCATTTACACTCACATCTTCAGGAAGCCAAATGTTTCGGTTTCCTAAAATAGGTACAGCCACATCCAGCCCAGCAGAGATGTTTATATTTATAAAAAGTGTCTCCTCTTCAACCAATACCTCCATCTGCTCAATACTCGCACAATGAGGTAAACAAGTAGGTTTTTCTAAGAGTTTTTCTTTAAGCTGCTGCAAAAGCTCTGTCGATGGAATCTCATTGGCTTTTAATTCTTCTGCTGTTCCAAGCAATAAAAAAGGAAGAAAAAACATTGCCTTTAGACCTTGTGATTTACTCAATTTTTCTTTTAAACCTTGAAATGAACTTTTCAAAAAAGCTTGTAAAAACATCCATAATAAAAAGAGCATTCCCACAACATTTAATATGTTTAAAACCTTGGTCATGGTTGGGGTAATGAACCAAATCTCTAGCTTGTCTTCCAAACCAACAGTACTTTGCCAAAAGAAAGAGTGATGACTCCAATTCCATGTAGGTGTCCCCTCTCCTGTCTGCACAATGGCATTGGGATCAATTTTATTTTGTAATAGAATTTGTTTCTTTTTGGGAATCATCATCTTTTTTGTTTTCGCATAATTTGAACTTTGCACTACCATCTGATCCATAGATTCTTGTTGGTACACCTCTTTGCTTATCCTTCCCCTGCTTTGTGCATTGTCTTTTTCTGAAGCATAAGTCGAGACATAAGGTACTTTTTCCAATTGAGGGTAGAGGGTAGTTCGTACTTTATACACTGAAAACTGCAATACATTTAAAATCACCACAATCGAAGAGAGTGCAAAAACAACTTGCAAAACCTTTTTCATTTTCCCTTCTCCTAAAACTCTAATGAGTGCCACTAGTGCCAAAATCCATAACCAAATAATCGTCGGAGCAGATGCTTCATGCCAAAGTATTAAGAGAAAAAAAGTTGCAGGAATAGCCCATTTTAATCCAAAAAGTTGATAAATAGCAATACTCAGAAGTAATACTAAGAAAATATCCATTAAATTCCATGATTTCACCCATGATTTTGCACTTTGACTGTCACTGCCAAACGAAGCAAAAACACGCCAACCAGGAGGAAGGTTCAAATAAAGAGACACTTTATCAAATGCTTCACTCCAACCATTGACAGGAAGTAAAGCTCTATTATTTTCATAACGACTTGAAGCCTCTATGTCCATATTTTTTTCTCTTAGCTCTACCCCTTTTTTCTCACTACTATTAAGTGTATTAATAAGCATTGGTTTAGTATTAATGGAAACTGAGCCCAAATCAAATACCCCTGAACTCTCCAAACGTTTTACCTTGGAAATATTGGCTTGGATATTGTCTTTAAAGGAATAGCCTTTTCCGTCATAATCCAACCAAACTTCCCGTTTTAATACAAAATCATTTTGCTCTTGCTGTTTCACACTTTTGTACAACTCTTTTATAGTTAAACTTTTTTCTTCTTCTAAAAGGTAAAGGGCTAAATTTTTCCAAGCTTTAGGAAGGTTACTTTGAGAAGGATCAATCGACTGAGCATTTAAAATCTCTATGCTACGATAACTAGCGTCAGTTTGTAAAGAAAGAGTTTCTTGATTGGCATACTTAAAACTATGTTTTGGCACACGCAATTCTAAAAGATTTGTAGGAGAAAAAGAGTCAATATTAAGCACCCATTCCCCTGCTTTGACTTGCACTTCTAACTTTTTATCTTTGTTAATCTTAGCATCTAAGTTTCCTAAAACACGTGAAGGGTAAAACCCCTCTAAGACAATGCCATCTAAAAGTACTGAACGCATTTTTCCTGAAACCCTAAAATGCAAATTGGTTTGCATTTTCATAGGATGCCCATCCATAAGTTTCCGATAAATAGAGACGGATAAGGTGCCTTTTTTATTACTTTCTTCTTCATTATCACTTAACCATAATCGTGACTGTGCATCTACTTTAGGTGTAGTAATCTTTTTTCCCTCTTTATAAAGTGTAATCAATGCCATATTTGATGAAAGTTGTAAATATTTTGGTGCTTCTTTCCATACTATAGTACCTTCAATCTTGTGTTCTCCCTCATCTAAAAAAACCATTGCTTTAGAAGAACCCAACACAGCTCTCTTTTCACCATCAATGTGAACTTCTTTCACCCAATTCTGATAAGCATGAGGAAGCTCAATTTTTTGCTGATTTTTAAACACAGCCACCATCATATTAAAAGTTAACCCATGTTCATGAACATGCACTGCTATCTGTGTAGGGTAGGTACAAATGTGTTCATTGGTAGAAAAGTCAATAGGGCAATCTTTTTCTTTTTCATTGTCTAGTATCCAAGCTGTCCAATCTTGTAAAGTTTTAGGAAGTTCACTACTTTCTATGGCATAAAGTGCATGAGTGAAAAAAATAAGAGAAAATAAAAGCGTACGAAAAATTTTAGACATGATAAGCCTTTGAGTCTTAGTAAAATTGAAGAAAGTTTAGATTAAAAAAAGAACAGAACAATCAAGTTCTGCTCAAAACGAATAAAAATTACGCCCCAATACCTTTAATAATATAAAAGATAATTGCTGAAAGTATTGCAGCAGCTGGAACCGTGATAACCCATGCAGCAACAATTTTTCGAACCATTCCACGTTTAACATAGGTCTCTTTAAGTGAACGTTTTAAGACTTTTGTTTTTTTCTTTTCAAATTTAAGCGTTTCAAAAAGTTCTGATTTTCTTTTGTAGTCATCTCCCACATTTTCAAGCTCGGCTTTAAAACCTTCTACTTTTTCCAACTGAGCATTTAATGCAATGCGTTTTTCATCACTCCCTTTTCTGTCCATCCATTCTCTAAGAAAACCAACACCAAATACCCCACCAACAGCAATGTGCGTAGAAGAAACAGGTAGACCAAGTTGAGAAGCAATAACCACGGTAATGGCAGCTGCCATCATAATTGAAAAAGCTCTCATTTGATCAAGTTCAGTAATCTCTGTACCAACAGTTTTAATCAGTCTTGGACCAAAGAGTGCCAAACCAATGGAAAGACCAACACCACCAACTATCATAACCCATAATGGAATAGAAGCTTTTGCAGAAATAGTTGTATGTGCCAAAGCATCATAAATGGCAGCCAAAGGACCTACAGCATTTGCAACATCATTGGCACCATGTGCAAATGAAAGAATCGCTGCAGCAAAAATAAGTGGAATAGTAAAAAGTGTATTAATCGCTGTACGATCATTTTCTAATGTTGCCACTTTAGCTGAAACACGTGGTTTTACCATAAAGTAAGTAATGATTGCACCAATAAATCCAAATAGCAAAGCTACAGATAAAGTTGGTTTTTTTGTTTCAGGCAAAAAAGGAAGAATATCTACAATGTCTACCCATACTTTTTTAAGACCTTTTAATGTCAAGTAAGTAATAAATGCCATTGCCATAATAGACACCAAGATAGGAACAATTTTTTTAGCAGATTCTAATCGATTATCTTTATGAAGAATTTCTGATTTAATAATATAAAGAAAACCAGCAGCAATTAAACCACCAAGCACAGGAGAAATAACCCATGAAGCAGCAATTTTACCCATCGTTGCCCATGAAACAACGGCAAAACCACCAGCAGCAATACCAGCACCCATTACTCCACCAACAATAGAGTGTGTTGTAGAAACAGGTGCTTTAAGCACTGTGGCCAAGGTCAACCAAAGTGCAGCAGCTAACAAAGCAGCAGCCATTGCATAAACAAATATCATAGGATCACCAGCAAATGCAACGGGGTCAATAATCCCTTTTTTAATGGTCTTAACAACATCACCACCAGCAATCAACGCTCCAGCTGCTTCAAAAATAGAGGCAATAATAATTGCCCCACCAATGGTTAATGCCCCAGCACCAACTGCAGGTCCCACGTTATTTGCAACATCATTTGCTCCAATGTTCATTGCCATGTACGCACCAAATACAGCAGCCATCATTAAGAAACCAACATTTGGAACATCTCCAAAGGCAAAGTTTACGTAAAAAGCAACAGCAATAGCAAAGGCTGCTCCGAGTAATGTTTTAATCATGTTATTCATAAGATAAATCTCCCTGTAATTTTCAAGTTTTAAAATTCTATTATAAAAATGTTACCAAATGGTTACAAAAGTACTCTCTTTTAAGCCAATTTATAACCTACTCCCCAAATAGAAATAATATACTCTTTACTTCCATCAGGATCAATTTTATTTTTTAAACGATTAATTGCTACATTAATAGTTTTGCCTTGTGAATCCCCAGAAACTTCTTCAAGTAAAAATTCACGTTGTAAAGGCTTATGAGCATTCTTGATAAAAATATGTAAGAGTCTAAATTCCATTTTAGTTAATTTAATTACCCTTTCATCAATCAATACCACTTGTTTTTCTAAATCTAATAATAAATCTCGATGCTTTAGTCTATTTTGCTCTATCACACCAACACGTTTTAAAATCGCTTTAATACGATGTAATACTTCATTCATTCTAAATGGCTTAGTGATATAATCATCTCCTCCACGAATAAATCCATCATCCACATCTCGCTCAGTATCTTTTGCTGTTAAAAAAATAACTGGGATATCATGCCCTTTTTCTCTCATCTTGGCAATAAACTTTGAACCTTCCACCTTGGGTAAATTTCGGTCAACAATGAGCAAAGAAGGGTGTTCTTCTTCTAGAAACTGTTCAACATTTTGAGTACAAGTAAACCCTATGGTAGCATAACCTGCTTTTTGTAAATGATACTCAAGAAGCTCTAAAATATCCTCTTCATCTTCAATGATGACAATTTCAATATGTTCATTTTGCATAAAGCCATTATGGCATAGTTTGGGTTAAATGTGTAAAATAGAAACTATAAAAAAGGTAAAATCCTTGTATAAAGCTCTAAAGAAACGTCAATGAGTTGCTGAGATTGCGAAATGAGAATAAGTAGGGAAATAGAAAAAAATAACCACTTATAACTGGCTTCCTTAATAAAGAGGAAATAGAGTGAAATAAGTCCTAACCATAGTGTAAAAAGTGAGATTAAATAATGTTCATCCAATGAAGAATCTAAGATACGAAAATAAATAGAAACTCCTAAAGTAATACTTAACATTAGAGTAGAACCCCAAATAAACAGTCTAAATTTTTGATTTGCATCATCCCATAGTGGTGTCCAATGCATATACGTTCCTATAGCAACAAAGGTATAACCCACAGCCAAAAGATCAATATTAATACTTAACCAACTCTGTTCTAAAATAATTTTAATAATATAAGCAAAAATAAGTAAAAAATAAATTAAGAGTGCTGGAGTCAACATAAATTTGGTAAAAACTAGACCTAAATCATCATACTTATTTTTTTGTACCAACATAATATATTTTGGTATTTTTCCTAAAAAGTAACCAGTACTAAAAATACCTAACAAAAACAATGCAAACTGAACATAGTGACGTGTGGCTAAAGTGACAAAAAATAATTCTTCCAAAGCATACATACTGACATAAAACATAATAAAAATAACCAAGCTTAAGAGTAAGCCAACCAACAAGTTTTGAATAATTTTTTGTGTCCACTCCCAAATATTTTGATTAGAAATTTTAACATCCATAAATGGAGCCCAAAGAAACATGAAGGAAAGAGCAAAAACTAAAAGCATATGCTGTATTACAGTATTTGAGTTTAAAATATTGAAAGGTAAATAGTAATAATAAAATGCTAAAAGTCCTATACCTACTAACTTAAACCATATTTTTTTTGAAAGTAAATGTAAAGCAGGAAAAAGAAATATACCAAGACTTAAAACCATCGCTAACTTATTTGCCACAAGTAAAAAGTCTACAGGAGCTTGTTTTCCAATTTCAATTAATATTAATAGTAGAATTGTCGCTATAAAAGAAGAGAGCATCGCAAGAGGAAAACGTTTAAATATTTCTAAAATTTTCAGTGACCATTGGTCAATAGTTGTAAAAACAAAATTCAAATTTTCCCTTTCAATAAAAGCTTTTTACTGTTATTTTATCACAAAAGATATTAAATATAATTTTATTAAATTAGGAGATTGATTTTAAGGAGAAGGGTTTTAAAAAAATGTTCCCAACTAACAAGTTGGAAACATTCTTGATATTAAAATATCGAAAGCTTTCTACTCAACCATAGCAACAAGTTCTTCTTTAGAAACTTTGTTGAAGTTTAAGTATTTATAAATTTCGTCTGTCATCTCTGGCTTGATTTTGTCTTGAACAATTTCAAGATACTCAGCAGCCGTTGGCAACTTACCTTTAAGAGCAACAACAGCTGCTAGTTCTGCAGAACCAAGATAAACTTGTGAACCTTTTCCAAGTCTGTTATCGAAGTTTCTAGTGGATGTTGAGAATACCCATGCATTTTGCTTAACAGCTGCTTGGTTACCCATACATAAAGAACATCCTGGAGGCTCAATTCTCGCTCCAGCCATTCCAAAGATAGAGTAATAACCTTCTTCTTGAAGTGTTTTCTCATCCATTTTAGTTGGAGGACAAACCCAAAGTTTAGCTTCAACAGCACCTTCTCCTCTAAGTACTTCTGCATTGGCTCTAAACAGACCAATATTAGTCATACAAGAACCAATAAATACTTCATCTACCTCTACTCTAAGACCAGCTTCATGAACTTCAGAAAGTGTTTTAACATCATCTGGATCATTTGGACAAGCTACGATTGGCTCGGTAATTTCAGACATGTTAATCTCAATAACAGCAGCATATTCTGCATCTGCATCAGCTTGAAGAAGTACAGGGTTAGCAACCCAGTCTCTCATCTTTTGAGCTCTTCTTTCAAGTGTTGCTCTATCTTCGTAACCTTGAGCAATTAACTCTTCAATAAGTGCAATGTTTGATTCTAAGTACTCAATGATTGGTTCTTTGTCAAGATTAACGACACAAGCAGCAGCAGAACGCTCAGCAGAAGCATCAGAAAGCTCAAATGCTTGTTCAGCTTTAAGTTGCTCAAGACCTTCAATCTCTAAGATTCTACCAGCAAAAATGTTTTTCTTACCAGCTTTTTCAACCGTTAAAAGACCATCTTTAATTGCTTGATGAGGAATAGCATTTACCATGTCTCTAAGTGTAATACCCGGTTGCATTTCACCTGAGAAACGTACCATTACAGACTCTGGCATAGTAAGTGGCATAGCACCTGTAACAGCTGCAAATGCAACAAGTCCAGAACCAGCAGGGAAAGAGATACCTATTGGGAATCTTGTGTGGCTATCTGCACCTGTACCAACTGTATCTGGAAGACACATTCTGTTTAACCATGAGTGAATAACACCATCACCTGGTCTAAGTGTAAACCCTTTTCTATCTGTCATAAAGTCTGGAAGTGTATGTTGAAGTACAATATCGGCAGGTTTTGGGTAAGCAGAGGTGTGACAGAATGACTGAAGTACAAAATCAGCACCAAAGTTAAGTGCAGCTAAATCCTTTACTTCATCTCTTGTCATCGCACCTGTTGTATCTTGAGAACCAACTGTTGTACATACTGGCTCAGAGTAAACACCTGGTTTAACGCCTTCCATACCAGAAGCCTTACCAACCATTTTCTGTGCAAGGGTGAACCCTTTACCATTGTCTTCTGGTAATGCAGGAGTCATGAAGATATCTCCAGCATCCATACCCATCGCTTCTCTGGCTTTTACAGTAAGACCTTTACCAATAATAAGTGGTACACGTCCACCAGCTCTCATTTCATCTGGAAGTGTGTTTGGCTCAATTGTAAACTCAGAAACTACTTCACCATTACACTCAATGACACCATCATATGGCTTAAGTGTAATCACATCACCAGTATTTAGTTTTCCTGTTGGTGCTTGAATAGGAATACATCCACCATCTTCGGCTGTGTTAAAGAAAATTGGAGCAATAATATCACCAATAACAACCCCACCTGTTCTCTTACCTGGAATGAAAGGAATGTCTTCACCCATGTGCCATTGAAGTGAATTAATACCTGATTTTCTTGATGAACCTGTACCAACAACATCACCAACATAAGCTAAAGGATGACCTTTTTCTTTAAGTTCTTTCATTTTATCTAATGGATTTTCCATTCTATTAATAAGAAATGAGTTTGCGTGAATAGGAATATCGGCTCTTGTAAATGCTTCAGATGCAGGAGAAAGGTCATCAGTATTTGTTTCACCCGGAATTTTATAGACTGTAAGTGAAATTTCTTCAGCCATTGCTGGTTTGTTGTAGAACCACTCAGCATTTGCCCAAGATTGAATAATCTCTTTTGCCAAGGGATTACCTTCATCCATAAGTGCTTTTACATCATTAAATGAATCATACACAAGTAAAGTATTTTTCAATTGTCCAGCTGCTGATTCTGCCACTCTAAGGTCACTATGAGAAAGTGCCGAAACAAGAGGTGCTACGTTAAATCCACCAAGCATTGTTCCAAGAATTACTGTTGCAAAAACGGTATCAATCTCAGTACATGAAGCATTCCCTTGAATGATGTCATTTAAAAATGCTGCCTTAATGTATGCTGCATCATCAACCCCTGCTGGAATATGATTCTTAAATAATTCCATAGCATAGTCGCTATCAACAATTGGGTTTGCTTTGAGTAGTTCAACAAGCTCTGCAGTTTGCTCAGCTGTTAAGGCAAGGGGTGTTGCAGCTAACTGGGCACGTTCTGCTGTGTGTGCTTTATAATCGGCTAGTAATGACATTAATGTCTCCTGTAGTTAAAATAAATTTTACATATTCTATACTATCGTGATTATAATCTCACTTGAAGTAGGAGTATTTATCTCTTAGTTATTTTTTTGTGTAATTGTGTTACAAGCTTTAGACATGTTTTAACGCTTACTCTAACTATTAATAAGACAAATACTATTAATAACAAAGTAAAAAAAACAATATAACTTTTTTAATTATTAATATAAATATCAGATTTTAAGTTAATTTTATTTAAAGTATTATTTCTCTTTGTCCTTTATTATTTGGAGTAGAAAGTACCCCCATCTCTTGAAGTTGTTCAATAATATTAGCTGAACGGTTATAACCTATTTGCAGTTTACGTTGTAAATAAGAGATCGAAGTTTTTTGATCTGTAATAATAATCTGCTTTGCATCTTCATAAAGTGCATCTAAATCACCTTGTATACCCAACCCTACTTTATTTTCTTGATCTTCTTTAACCAAATAACGTTCATCATAATCAGGTGTTCTTTGTGCTTTTAAAAACTCTACTATTTCTTCAATCTCATCTTCAGAGTTCCATGGAGCATGAATTCTCACTAAGGTATTAGACCCAGGAGGGGTAAAAAGTGCATCTCCTTTTCCTAATAAACTGTCTGCCCCTAAAGCATCTAAAATAACTTTTGAATCAATTCTTTGTCCGACTCGATAAGAAAGTCGTGAGGGAAGATTCGCTTTAATAAGTCCTGTTACCACATCAACCGAGGGTCTTTGAGTTGCAACAATAAGATGTATACCAGCAGCTCTGGCCATTTGTGCTAAACGGGCTATGGAAAATTCAACATCTTTTCCCCCATTCATCATAAGGTCGGCTAGTTCATCAATGACAATGACAATAAAAGGTAAAGTATCTAAGCCTTTTTTCCCTGCTTTTTCATTATAGTTATCAATATTTTTGGTACGATTTTCAGCCATCATTTTGTAACGACGTTCCATTTCTCCTACCATGTTTGCTAAAGCAGCTATCGCTTTTACAGCATCGGTAATGACAGGTGTAAGTAAATGGGGAATATCATTATAAATAGAAAACTCTAACATCTTTGGATCAATAAGCATAAGCTTTAATGAATCAGGATCATTTCTATAAAGTAAAGACAAAATCATGGCATTAATCCCAACAGATTTACCAGAACCTGTTGTACCAGCAATAAGTAAATGAGGCAACTTTTTTAAATCTGTAACAAAAGGATTACCCACAATGTCTTTTCCCATTGCCATGGTTAAAGGAGATTTAGAAGTAGTAAACAGTTTACTTTCTAAAATATCCCTTAAATATATCGTATCAGACTTTTCATTGGGAATCTCAATTCCCACAACATCTCGACCAGGGATTGGGGCTTGAATCCTAATAGTTTCAGCACAAAGTGCCATAGCAAGGTCATCTTGTAAATTTAAAATTTTAGAAACTTTAACATTCGCTGCTGGTTTAAATTCAAAAGTAGTGACTAAGGGACCAGAATAAATGTCCATTACTTCGCCAGTAATTTTAAATTGTCCTAACTTCTCCAAAAGTTCATGTACTTTTCGGTCTATTTCTTCTTCATCAACTTTTGTTTTTGTTTGAGGGGCTTCTTCTAAAAAATCTAAATAGGGTAATATAAAGTCATCAGGTGATTCAATCTCTCCTTTTTCAATTTGATCCATCAAAGCACGATTCTCTTTTAGCTCGTCTATTATCTTAGCTGTAGATTCTCGCTCTTCTACAATACTTTCTTCTGTATACTTTTCAGGTTCTTCTTCTTGTGGTTTAGATGGCACTTTTTCTTTTGATTTTTCTTTTGGCTTTAGTTTTACTTTTTCTTTAGTATTTTTTTTAATATTTTCTTTATCTTTACCCTCTACCTTTACTGAAACAGATACGTTTGACTTATCATGTAAGCTTGGTATTTCTTGAATCTGAATATTGCCAATATCTTCCAGTGAACGATCTTCTAACATCATCGCTTCCATATTTGACTGTTTAATCTTCTTTTTAAGCGTCTTTTTTCTATGAGCTAATTTTCTTGGTGTTTTTTGCTTTAAACTATCAAAGTTTAAGTTTTTACGCACTGTTCTACTTGCAACAATGGTAGTCATACTATCCGTACTTTTTTTATCAAAAAATGGATTTTCGATTTCTAAGCCAATTTTTTCCCATAAAACCATTATTTTAGCCATACTAAGTTTTCGATATTTATTAAAGGTATTCAGATATGCTTTAAAATCAGGTATTTCATCTAAAATCAATACTAAAGAAATAGTTGTAATTAAGAACCATAAAAGCCACATTCCAGCTTTTCCAACAAAAGGATTTAAAAAGTCATACAAACTTAGACCTATGGTTCCTGTATTATAAATATCTACAACTAAACTTTGGAACAAGACTAAAGATATCATAAATAATATCCAACCTGTATAAAATTCTATATCATTTATTAAGTTTTTATTTTTATAGATTTGATAAAGAGGATAAGTAATAATTAGTAAATCTACATAAGCCAAATACCCAAAAAGTTTGATATTTCCCTCACCGTAAGCCTTACCTATTTTTCCTACCATTTCTGTAGAATGAAATGAAGTTGAAAAGGCTCCATATAAAAATATTATTATAATAATTAGTATAAAAATATGCACTAAAACTCCTAAAAAATTTAAAAAATTATAACATTTTTTTAAACAAAAATCCCAAAAACAGTGTCTTTTAAACCTTTTTTAACATATTTTTTATGAATTCCTTGTTATTTTAAAAAAATAATTGTAGAATTGACGATCAACACAATACAAAGGATGATTTAATGAAAAAAGCAGAGTTTATTGACACAATAGCAGAGAAATCAGGTTTATCTAAAAAAGATGCTAATGAAGCATTAAATGCTATACTAGAAACCATTACAGAGGCATTAAAAGCTAAAAAAACAGTCAGTTTTATTGGTTTTGGTTCATTTTCTACAGTACATAGAGAAGCCAGAGAAGCCAGAGTACCCTTAACAGGTAAAACGGTTCAAATTCCTGCCAGAAATGCTGTTAAATTTAAAGTTGGTAAATCTTTAAAAGATACAGTGGCATAATTAACAAATTTTTAAGTAATCTCACTGTATAATTGCACTCCAAATTCACCTACTTAAAGCGTTTTTTGGAATGTGCCACAGTGATGGAACTGGTAGACTTGGTAGACTCAAAATCTTCTGCCTTAGGGCGTGTCGGTTCGAATCCGACCTGTGGTACCACATTTAAACTTTCCTAATATAATAAAATTGTTTTTAAACATTAAATATAAAAATCTAAAAGAAAATACATGAGATTAGTTGTTGCCATAACTGGTGCTTCGGGTATTGAACTCGGAAAAAAATTTGTCCAATATCTTCCTAAAGATATTGAAGTTCATATTATCACCTCAAAACATGCTTTAACCGTTGAACATTTTGAAAATCAGAATGTTACTTTACATAACAACAAAAATATTGCAGCCTCCATTGCTTCTGGTTCTTTTCAAGTTGATATAACGGTTATTATTCCTTGTAGTATGAATACTCTTGCAAAAATATCTTGTGGCATAGCAGATAATTTGGTAACAAGAGCTGCCTCTGTTGCGATTAAAGAACAAAAAAAACTTCTACTCGCTCCTAGAGAAATGCCATTTTCAGCCATTGCCCTTGAAAACATGCTTAAACTTTCTAGATTAAATGTCATTATTGCTCCTCCTGTTATGGGTTACTATTCTGATTCTTCAAGTTTAGAAGAGATGGAATATTTTCTCATTGGGAAATGGTACGACGTTTTAGGCATAGAAAACACTTTATATGAAAGATGGAAATAGATGAGTAATCATTCAAGACGAGCAATCTATCCAGGAACCTTTGATCCTTTAACCAATGGTCATTTAGATATTATTGAACGTTCTTCTAAAATATTTGATGAAATTGTTGTTGCCATTGGTGATAACCCAGACAAAAATCCACTGTTTACTGTTGTGGAACGTACAAGTATGATTAAAAAAGCTACACAACATCTTCCCAATATTACCCTTGTAAAATTTAACTCACTACTTATTGATTTAGCCAGTCAACTCAATGCAAATATTATTATTCGTGGTATTCGAACAGCCACTGACTTTGAATATGAATCACAAATGGGTTATGCCAATAAGCGTTTAAGAAAAGATTTAGAAACTATTTATCTTATGCCAAGCCTTGAATATTCTTACATTTCATCTTCTGTTGTTCGTGCTATACTAAAATTTGATGGAAGTATTGAACCTCTTGTTCCAAAGTCTATTTTAGAAGAAGTTGAAGCAAAAAGAAAAGGACTTAACTAATGTATGTACTTTTTGAAGGCATTGATACTTGTGGAAAAAGTACTCAAATTGCAATGCTAAATAAAGTATTTGACCATGTAATTCTTACCAAAGAACCAGGAGGAACAAAGTTTGGTGTACAAGCAAGAGAGATCTTACTACAAGATTCTCTCTCTTCAAAAAGAGCAGAACTTTTACTTTTTCTAGCTGATCGAGCTGAACACTATACTCAAGTTATCAAAAGCAATCAAGACACTCTTATCATCTCTGATCGTGGGTTTCTCTCAGGAATTGGTTATGCTTTAGCCAATGGTGATTTTGAATTTAACCATCTAGTTGAACTCAATAAATTTGCACTTGAATCACATTTCCCTGAACTGATTATTCTATTTATTAGTAATATGGAAACCCTAAAGCAAAGAATGGGAGAAAAAAAATTAGATGGTATTGAATTACGAGGTCTAGAATATTTGCTTAGCGTCCAAAATCATATGGAAGAGAGTTTAAAAAAATTAGATATCCCCTATTTACTCATAGATGCGACCGATAGCATTGAAAATATTCATAACATCATCACAAAAAGAATCCACAAATTATTTTAATATTTCCAATTCAATAAGTTTTATTTCATCGCTAATAATTAGAATTTTTTCATTTTCTAAATCTACTAGGTGCAAAACATCATTTGGAATCATATAGCCATTTGAAAGTTTTGCAAATCCTGCACTCATAGCACATGAAAGATGACGAACACAAAGTTTATAAGCATCCGTACTCCCTCTTGAATTATAAAAAAGAGGTTCCCTATAAGATTTTATACGCGATTTAAAATTATTTGTCATGACTAAGCTTCTACAGCAAAACCTTTTAAAACTTCTAAATCTATGTCTTCTAAAATAGCAATATGCGTAGATTCTAAGAAAACCTGTGGTGCCTTACCATGTTCCATCGCTCTAAAAAAGTTTCCTGCAGCAAGACACCATTTATCTCCTGGTTTAACTCCTTCAAAACCATATTGTGGCATTGGTGTAGAAAGATCATTCCCTATTTTTTTAGAATACTCAAGAAATTCAACCGTTGCCAAAATACAAAGTGTATGTCTACCTTGATTGTCCAAGCCAGAATTACAATAACCATCTCTATAGAATCCAGTCATAGGTTTCTTTGAACAAAGTTGCAGAGGTTCATTAAAAACATTAAGTGGTTTAAACATTCAATTTCCTTTTTATATCAATAATCATTTAATGGCATTCTACGCAACATATGCTTCATCTCTCGTAAAATTACCTCAAGAGTTTTCTAACTTTTCCCCATGTATTCAAAACGTTTTAATATTTTTCCCCCAACATCAACTGTTTCAAAAAACATATCATAAGGGCGAACCCAAGTACCTTTATCTCCATATAATGTTCGATAAATTACCATCCACTCTTCTGTTTCGGAATGTTTTCCAACATCAAGCACCTCATAAAGATTTCCTTTATAATGCTTGTATATCCCTCTTTTAACTTTTTTATCTTTTTTCATAGTAGTATTATAGTAAAATTCTATATCATACGAAGGATTTATATGAAAAAAATTATCATATCACTGCTTATATTACTAAACATTACGCTCCATGCTCAAGAGATGGAAATGACAGATACCAATGGAGAAAGTTACAAAGTCCAGGTACAAGGTGATCAATTTGAGATTGAAGGGATGAAAGGTAAAGTCGTATTTCTTGAATTTTTTGGTCTAAGATGTCCAGCATGTAGAGAACTTATGCCTACACTTATAAAACTTCAAGATAAATATCCTAATAAACTAAGAATTATGGCAATAGAAGTACAAAATAATGACATTGACCCTATTAATAATTATAAAGAAGAGCATCATATTAATTACACTACTTTTTCTAACTATGATATTGGATTAGTAGTAAGATATATGGCCGATAATGCAGAATGGGCTGGAGCCATTCCTTTTTTAGCTGTAATTGATACAAAAGGTAAAGTACAAGTTCTAAAAGTAGGTCTTAGTTCTGAAAAAACACTCGAAGATTACATAGAAAAGTACTCTAAATAAATTTATTTTCGTTTAACAAAAAAAGCCAGTTTCGCCTGAAGGCGTAGCCAAGTTTTATGGTCTATTGCAGGAAATCCTGCATAAGTTTTATGACCTTTAAGAGACTTAGTTACGCCACCCTTACCAGCAATTGTTGTAAAATCATCGATATGTAAATGTCCAGCACTTCCACTTTGACCACCCATAACAACATTTCTACCTGTTGTAGTAGAACCTGCCAGTCCAACTTGTGACGCTAAAAGTGAATATTCTCCAAGATCACAATTATGTGCTACTTGAATTAAATTATCTAGTTTTGAACCTTTACGAATGTAAGTTGTTCCAAATACGGCTCTATCAACCACACAGTTTGCCCCAATTTCAACATCATTTTCAATAATAACATTACCATTTTGATAAATTTTAACATGTTCACCCTGTTTTGTATGGGCAAAACCATAACCATCTGAACCAATCACTGTTCCAGCATGAATGATACAATTTTCACCAATAATTGAACCATGATAAATACTTACATTAGGATAAATAAGCGTGTTAGAACCAACATAAACATTATTGCCAATATAAACCCCAGCCATTATTGTTACCTTATCCCCTATCACTACCCCTTTTCCAAAACTTACTTTAATATCTATATCACAAGTTTTACCAAGCTTTGGTTTTTCAGCCACAGTTAAAATTTTAGGTGCAAAAAACTTAGATGTTTCTGCCAATTTTAAATAGGGTTCATCCGTTATAAGTGCTATTGTAGAAGAGGGAAGGAAAGGGGCATATTCTAAAGAGATAAATACAGCTCCAGCTTTAGTTGTTCCTAAATCATCTAGGTATTTTTTATCATTAAAAAAAGAAATTTGAAAAGGAGTGGCAACACTAAGTGTGTGAAGCCCTTGAATATCTATATCTTGTCCAGAAAATGCTATATTAATCTCTTCACATATTTGGCTTAACTTCATGCCAACTCCTTCTTTATTTTTATAATCTTTATCGTTCTATGGCAACAACTCCACCACGTACCGTTTCAATAGGATTAAAACGTGTTGTTGCTTCAATAAAGTGTTCTATTCTACAAGGTTCATCAGCCACCATTCCAATACACATATCTACTCCCACATTCACAATGGTTCCATTATATGCTTCACATAAAACTTCAATATCAGCTAAACTTTCACTCAATGGAAACTTAACCAATACCATTTCTTTTTCAACCATTTCACTGTGCTCAACTACTTCATAAACAGGTATTAACTTATTCAGTTGCTTTGTAATTTGGATAATAGTTCGTTCATCACCTCGCGTTGCAATGGTAATACGAGAACGTTGAGTACTAGGAATAGGTGCTACGGTTAAAGTCTCAATGTTGTAACCACGACCAGCAAAAAGTCCAGCAACACGAGAAAGTACTGAACTCTCATTCTCAACAACAATGGAAATTACTCTTCTTACTTCGTTCATTACTTCGCTCCTTTATCTGGATTTGAAATTTTAGGTAACATCATATTATTCAATGCACCATTTGCTGGAACCATTGGTAAAACATCTTCAAAACGAGCTACTTGAATATTTATAAAAGCAACTTTATCTTGTTCAATAGCATCTTTTAAAGCAAGGTCAAACTCTTCCTTGGTGGAAACATTATAACCAATTCCATGACATGCTTCAGCTAATGCTTTAAAATTAGGTTGAAAACTCAAATCTGTCTCAGCATAACGTCCTTCATAAAAAAAAGTTTGCCATTGACGAACCATACCTAGAAAATGGTTGTTTAAAATCACATTGATAACGGGTATCTTGTATTCAGAAGCCGTTACCAACTCTTGAACATTCATTAAGATTGAACCATCACCTGTAATGTTAATAACTGTTTTATCTGGAAATGCTTTTTTAGCACCCAATGCTGCAGGTAGTCCAAAACCCATTGTGCCTAAACCCCCAGAGTTAATCCACTGTCGAGGTCTATCAAATGGAAAATGTTGAGCAGCCCACATCTGATGTTGTCCAACATCTGAGGTAATAATCGCTTTTTCACCAACAAGTTCTCCTAAACGCTCAATAACCCATTGAGGTTTAATAACCTCATCGGAGTCTTCAAAAGATTGAGGATACAAAGCATCATAACGTGCTAAAACTTCTCGCCAATCAGCATATTGACTAGGCTTTATTTTACCCTTAAGTCCTCTAATCAACATGTCAACGACATCATTAACATCACCAATGATTGGATACTGTACATGTACTAATTTACCAATGTTTGCTGGATCAATGTCCACATGAATTACTTTTGCATACTTAGCAAATTCAGAAAGTTTTCCAGTTACACGATCATCAAATCTTGCTCCTAATGAAATAATCAAATCTGTCTCAGACATTGCCATGTTTGAAGCATAATTACCATGCATTCCAAGCATTCCTAAACGTAAAGGATTTTTAGCACCCATTACACCTAATGCCATTAAAGTCTCAACTGTAGGAAGTTGTCCAAGTGCAGCCAATTTACGAATTCTCTCACTGGCATTAGAAAGTACAGCTCCACCACCAAGATAAAGCAGAGGTTTCTTCGCAGCTAAAATTGCTTCAACAGCTGCATCAACATCTTCTTGTTTGGCTTGAGGTACTTTTAAATAACTCGGTAAATTTACTGATTTAGGATAAATAAACTCACCCTCTTCAGCTGTAATGTCTTTTGGAATATCCACAAGAACAGGACCTGGTCGTCCTGTACGAGCAATGTGAAAAGCCTCTTTTAGGATACGAGGTAAATCAGCAATGTCTCGTACCAAATAATTGTGCTTAGTACAAGGTCTTGAAATACCCACAGCATCAATCTCTTGAAAACCATCAGTTCCCAGTAAAGATTGTGGTACTTGACCTGAAATAACAACCATAGGAATAGAATCCATATAGGCTGTAGCTAGGCCTGTTACAGCATTGGTAAAACCAGGTCCAGAAGTTACCATGGCAACACCAACTTCACCATTCGCTCTGGCATAACCATCTGCAGCATGAACAGAAGCCTGTTCATGTCTATTTAAAATATGTTCAAAGCCATCTTGCTTATATATTGCGTCATATACGTTCATGATAGCACCACCAGGGTAACCAAATACGGTCTTTACATCCTCGGCTATCAGTGCTTCACAAACCATTTGTGCACCATTCATCTTCATGAATCTTTGCTCCAATCGTTGTGTAATTTTGAGGCAGATTCTAACTAAATATGACTAAGAGAGGGGTGAAAACTTAGTTTAATGTTAATGCCCCTTCTTTTTTTTCTGCTTTGTTAAGTTTTTAAGTTTTATTTTTCCCTTAAGATGCTCTCCAAAATAACCCTCATTTGCCATCCACTTATAAATTTCTGCTGCAATTGGACCAGCTGTAGAACCACCATGCCCACCATGTTCTACCAATACGGTTACTACATACTTAGGATTATCAAAAGGAGCATAAGTAGTCAGCCATGCATGAGAACGACTGTAATAGTCTAATTGTGACTCTAACATTCTCTTTTTTTCACCTTGAGGAATGGAAACAACCTGAGACGTTCCAGTTTTTCCTGCAACAATTATGGGTAGCTTTGACATGGTACGTCTCGCTGTTCCTCTAGGCGAATTACAAACATCATACATCCCTAAACGTATGGTATTTAAATGTTGTTTATTCACTTCAAAAAGTTCATACTTTTTTTCAACTTTTTCTCCTGCAATAACAGATACGAATTGTGGTGTAGGCAAACGTTCTGTTGCTAAAAATGCTGTATAACGTGCAATTTGTAAGGGGGTAGCTAAATTATAACCTTGCCCAATAGAGGAGATAACCGTTTCACCTCGATACCAACTTTGATTATAACGTTTTCTTTTCCATGCTTTATCAGGAACAATCCCTGCTCTTTCACGAGGTAAATCAACCCCTGATTTAACGCCAAGACCCATCTGTCTCAAAGATTTAGCCATTGCATTAATACCTGTCTTTAAAGCCTTATTATAAAAATAAACATCACAACTCTCTCGAATGGCTTTTCTTAATCCTACAGTTCCATGACCATAACGTGACCAACATCGAAACTTATGTCTACTTTTTCCTAATTTAATGTAACCTCTACAAAACTCTGTGTTTTCAACAGCTGTTCCTGCTTTTGAGTAGGCCAATGCCATACCCATTTTAATACCCGAACCTGGAGGATAAGCTCCTCCAATAATTTTATTAGTAAAAGGGTGATCTAGATCGGTAATTAAGTCTTTCCATTTTTTAGATGAAATTCCTCCAACAAATAAATTTGGATCATAAGAGGGGTAAGAAACACCAGCGATAATATCCCCCTCAACACCCATAACAACAGCTACCCCAGCTTGTCCAACAAAGAGTTGATTTATTCTTTTTTGTAAACCTAAGTCAATATTTAAAACTAAATTTTGATCATCTTTAGGTTCAACTTTTTCTATTTCGGCTACTTCTTTATTTCTAGCAGAGACTTTTACCAAACGGTAGCCTAACTCACCTTGTAGTACAGAGTTGTATTGGCGTTCAAGACCTGTTTTACCAATCACTCCTACTTTTTCCACGACTGGATCTTTTTCATTTTCTTCTAAGTTTGAACGTCCTACATAACCTATTATATGGGTCGCCATAGCTCCAGCTGGATACAATCTTTTAGTCTCAGATTCTATTTTTAAAGCTTTATTAATACTAAGCTTTGGATAAGCCCCAATCATTTCATCATAAGCAATAAAATCAACCACAGGAATGTATCTGTGATTATAAGAAGAGTCCTTAGTCACATATTTTTTTGTAAGTTTTGTTGCATTTAACTCTGGAAACTCTTTAACAATACCATTTATTAATTTAAAAAGTTTTTGATTAGGTACTCTTTTTTTCTGCTTTTTATCATATTTTGTCAAATGAGGAGCAATTTTAATCGAAAAACCAATATCATTCACAGCCAATAATTTTCTATTTCTATCAAGTATTTCTCCTCGTACAGGTTTTATAAAATACTTCCGTTCAATGTTCATTTGTGCCAAGTTGTCATAATAATAATTTGACTTTACCGATATTTGATAAATTCTTGAAATAAGTATAATCCAAAATACAATAAAAATAATAAAAATAACAGAAAATCTCATAGTAAAACTCCTAATAAAATATCTATTACAATATAGTAAACTAACAACATATCAGCTAAAACCGTGGTTGTCGTAAAAATAAAATCATAAAAAAACAAGGAAATATAGTATAAAAAGTCAATAATCACAATAAGTGCAAACAACAAACAAACTTTACAACGAATCAAACGCTTCAGTGGCATATAGATAAACATATAAACAAATATGATGATAAAGATAGAAAGAAATAAAGGTAAGCTCAAATTCAAATCTAAATTTAACAAATAAAATAAGGGGGCAATCATATATGTTTTTTCTTTTTCAATATGAAGAATCAAGACATAACCTGCCAAACCAATAAAAGGAGGTATCATCGGATACATAGAAACAACTAATGGATAAAGAGCAACGAAAAGAATAAGTGCTGTCTTTTTTAGAAAACCTATCCCCTCTTCATCATCATCAAAACGATTGTATTTATGCACCCATTCCCCTAAACAGCTAACTTATAAACCAATGAGATTTCATTACAAATTGGAAAATGAATACACTTGATACAATCTGCCCATATTTTATGTTCAGGAATGGTCTCTTTTGCTATCTCTACAAAATTCATTTTCTTAAAAAAATCTGGTAAGTAAGTTAAAACTAATACCTCTTCACTAATCTTTAATGATCTTGCTTCTTCTAAAGCAAAAAGTACTATTTTTTTTCCTATATTTTTTCCTCTATGTTCCTCAGCCACAATTAAAGATCGAATCTCAGCCAATCTTACTGAATGTATATGTAGTGCTACATAACCTAAAATTATGTTGTTTTCCTTAGCTAAAACATAAGAGCGAATATTCGTTGCAACCTCATCTTCATTTCGTTCTAAAATAATGCCATCTTTGACTTCATTCTGAACCATTTTCTGCATTTCAGGAATATCTAAAAGCGTTGCTTTACTTAATTTGACCATTCATTAATCCCAAAAATATGTTCAAAGATTTTTTGATGAATCTTATCATAACCATCACGTTTTGAATTCGAAATCGTGATACAACCTGGAAATGCTTTTTTAAGTGCTCTTTTTTCTTTCATATTTAACTTATCTATTTTTGTAAATACATCCAAATAAAGTTGATCTCCACGAATAAACTTTTTAACATATTCATTCACTCCTTTATCTATTTCGGCATTAGGATGTCGTGCATCTCTTAAATGTACAAAAACCCGAATTGAAACTCTATGCTTGATAAATTCAACTAAATTTTTTTGCCAAACCCCTTTTAAGTCTTTAGATACTTTAGCATAACCAAAACCAGGTAAATCTACAAAACGAATACCCCAATCTTTTTCATCATAAATATAACGAATATCAAAGAAATTAATCAGCTGTGTTTTTCCTGGGGTTGCTGAAGATTTTGCCAAATTTTTACGTGCTGTTAATCCATTAATCGTTGAGCTTTTCCCAACATTTGAACGTCCCAAAAAAACAACTTCAGAGACAGTGTCTTCTACAGAGTCAGCCAATGATTGGGCAGACTTCATAAAATTAGCATCTACTAATCTTGGTATAAGCATTATTTTCTATCCTCAATTTCAAATCTAAAATGGACTGGTTTTTTTGATTTACCCTTAATATCGGCTAAGCCTGTCTTTAAATCTAAAGAGACAGATTCAGCTTTAATCAAACGATTATTGGTTAGGTCTTTTAAAATAACATCCCCTTCAAAAAAATATTTTGAATTTTTAGGAGAATAAGTCACACTATTTGTTTTACCTGCATAGTGAACTCTATTCTCTGTCAAGTCAAAATTGACTTTTCCTTTAGCAATGTATTTTTCAGCCTTTTTCTTATCATTAAAGAAAACCGTTATTTTAGAAGCATTAAATTCATTAGCACCTTGTTTAATTTTTGCATTACCTTCAAAATAAGCTTCATGATTAATATCATTAGCATAAAAGTGGTCAGCTTTAATATCAACAATATCAGCCATTAGATTCATAGTATAAAGAAAAATAAATAATATAAAAAATCGTTTCATATAAAATATACCCTGTTTTTTCGCCATTATAGCGTTTTCCCAAAAAATGATAAAGAGTTTAGAAAAATTCATTAAATTTTTTTTGTGTTATTATTGATATAATGTCATCAATTAACTAAGAAAGAACAACTTTAATGAAAAAACACTATTCCTCTCTCATTTCAAGTGCTTTTGGCAAATTTGCCTCAAAACCTTTTTCCAAGCCTGTACAAAAGTTTATTAACAATAGTTATGTAAAGCTTATGGGTTTAGACATGACAGAATTTGATACTCCAGCAAATTATCCTACTCTCAACAAGTTATTTACCAGATCATTTATCAAGCCAAAAGAAATTACTAAAGATTCTAAGGTTATGATCTCTCCAGCTGATGCATTAGTAACTGATTTTGGTGAAATTTGTGAGGGAAAAGCATATCAAATAAAAGGTATGGAATATGATATTATAGAGCTTTTTGGAGAACATCATAAAGTTGCCAGTAATGCTGTAGAAGGGGGTCAGTTTGTGAATCTTTATCTCTCTCCAAAAGATTATCATCGTTACCATACCCCTGATAAACTAACTATTATTTCTCTAACCCATATTCCGGGAAAACTTTACCCTGTAAACTTTCCTTTATTAAGAAATAAAAAGAATCTTTTTATTGAAAATGAACGCGTCATCATAGAGTGTAGAGACCACAAAGAGAACATTTTTGTTATGGTTCTAGTCGGTGCATTAAATGTGGGTAAAATGGTTGTAACCTTTGAAGAAAAGATTAATACCAACACACAAATAAAAGAACCTCAACATTATACTTACGATAACCTCACACTTGAAAAAGGAGAACTCTTTGGTTGGTTCGAAATGGGATCAACCATTTTACTTTTTAGTCAAGAGGGTGCTTACACACCCAATGTAACAATCAATCAAAAAGTTAAATTTTCAGAAAATATAGGAGTACTAAACTAATGTCAACCAATAAAAAACTTATTATATTCGATATGGATGGAACATTAGTCGATAGCTCTATTACCATTGTTAATGCCATTAATTATGTTCGTTCAAAATTAAACTTAGAAGCCTTAGACAAAGAGCTTATCTTAACCAAAGTCAATGACCCATTACTTAACCCTGCTCTCTTTTTCTATGAAGTTGAAGAGTTTTCAGAAGAACATGAACAATGGTTTTCGCAATACTATACCGATAATCATGAAAAAGAGTTAGAATTATATAAGGGTATAGAAGCTCTCTTAAAAGAATTAAAAGAAAAAAATTATATTCTAGCCATAGCAACCAATGCTTATAAAGGTTCGACTTTAGAGTCCTTAGGGCATTTAAAAATACTTGATTATTTTTCAAGTATTGCCTGTTATGATGATGTTAATCGAGGTAAACCAGCTCCTGATATGCTAGAGAAAAATTTAAAAGATTTAAAATTAGAGATAAGTGATGCCATATTTGTAGGGGACAGTGAACGAGATCTCATGGCTGCTAACACTCTAAAAATGGATTATATCATGATAAATTGGGGATTTTCAGACTATGAAGATGCCATTCATAGCATAGATAAACTCAAAGAAAAAATTCTGGAGCTTTAATGCAACTTTTTAACAAATCTATTTCAAAAGCAACCATAACAGATGGAATATCCATATCACTCATAAGTATTGGATTACTAGTCACAGCACCCATTGCAAAACCGATTCTCTACACTGGTCTTTTTGCCTTTTCAGGTGCCGTTACCAATCAAGTAGCCATCTACATGCTTTTTAACAAAGTTCCTTTTCTTTATGGTTCAGGGGTGATAGAAGAGAATTTTGAAAAATTTAAAGCTTCTATTAAAGAGATGATTATGAAACAGTTTTTCAACAAAGAGCAACTGACTTCTTTCTTTCAAAATGAAGAGAAAAAAATAAATCTTGCCCCTTTGGTTGAAAGTGCTGACTTTTCTCCTGCTTTTTATGCTTTAAAACAAAGTGTTATGGAATCAAAACTCGGTGAAATGCTTAACCTTTTTGGTGGAGAAAAAGCCTTAGATGGACTCAAAGAACCTTTTGCTAAAAAGCTTAAATTAGCTGTCGTGGGCATTGTAAGTTCAGATGCCTTTAAAACACAAATGGAACATCATCTAAGTAACTCATCACTCAATGATGATATTTTAAATACCGTAGATCAACTTATTACAAAACGATTAAATGAATTAACTCCTCAAATGATCAATGAATTGGTACATGAACTCATTCATACTCATTTAGGATGGTTAGTCGTTTGGGGTGGTATCTTTGGTGGACTAATTGGACTGGGGTCTTCATTTTTGTTATAAAACTCCCTTCTTTTTATAAGCTAATCAACTTCAAGGGGTTCATATGTTTATTACTCTTTGTTACCTCAAACATAAGACTCTTATCTACTTTACCAATGATAGTACCATGTGAAAGTCTTTTTCCTACATGTATCCCTGGAGCTAAACGTGAAAGTTTTGCATAAATAGTGTGCATATTATTTGCATGTTCAACGATGACAACTTTTCCTAACATGCCTCCTGAATTTTCTGCAAATACTACTTTCCCAGCAAGTACCGAACGTACTTTTGAACCAACATGTGGTGCTTTTAAAGTAATGGATTTATTAAAAATTTTGAACTTATAAATTGGGTCTATATAAGTACCAAATTTTTTAATAAGTCTTGCACCTTTTAACGGAGAGATGGTTTTACCACCTTGATATTTTACACTAGGAGGTGTTGCTATGATTCTAGGTGCTTTAGTATTGGACTGAACACTTGCTCTAGCTATTCTTTTTGCCTTAGCTATCTTAGCTTCATTGGCTGCCTTGTCATTTGAACGTTTAATAATTTTTAATTTAGCCAACTTTCTTTCTAAACTTTTTCTACTCGCTCTAATTTTATCAAAACGTTTTTTATAAATGGCTCTGTCTCTTGCTAGGTTACTAAGCAATTTATCTTGTTCTTCTTTCTTACTTCTATACTCTTCACGTTCAATTTGGTAAACAGCAATTGCTTTTTGAATGTTTTCTTTCTTAGTTTTTAAAATATTTTTTTTAGAATTCAAAAATTCAATATCTTTAGTTAGTTTAGAAATTTCTTCACTGTTTTTCTTTTCATAGAGCTTATACGCTTCTTTCATCATAACCGAGTCTGTCGTTGGTTGATTGAGTTCTTCAAGTGCCAAGGCTAGTGAAAAGTTTTTTGAAACAAGTTCTAAAAACTTCTTTTGCTTTTTCTCAATCTTAGAATTAAATTCTATTAAACTATTAGCATATTTTTTATCTTCTTTTTGTAAGGTCGTAAAAATAACTTCATTATTTTTAATATTTTGAGATAAAAGAAAAAGTTTAGACTCTAATTTTTTTTGCTCTTGCTTTGCAGCTTCTATCTTTCTAGCCACCGAGGAAAGCTCTCTGTCCATTTTTTTGTATTCAGTTTTTTTAGAATTTAATGCTCTTTTACTTTGTTTAATTTTACTCTCCACTGAAGCAGGAAATAGAAGAGAAAAAGAGAGAACAATATAAAGAAAAAATTTCATCTACTCTTCCTTTACATTGACAACAACCAAATAAACTGCAATCATTACTACTACTATTGAGGCAACTAATAAAATAATAACATCGCTAAAAGAGAACATTGCTTCCACATTATCTTTTAATATTTCCATTTGACTACCTCTCACCCAAATATTTTGAATGGCATAAAAAATAGTAGAAGTTATTAGTGCTGAAATTACAGCATCGATAAATGCCATATTTATCAAAACTTTAGATCTTAAAAAAAGTGAAGCACCAAATATCTCCATAATTTTCATACGTTGGGCATGTAAAAAATTCCAAACTTCCATCTGTTTAACAATTAAAAAGAAACCAATGATGGACATAAAAATAATAAAGGTTTGAAAAGCTAATTTAATAAAAGAAAATAACTCATATTTTGACTGATAAGATGAATGAAAATTTTCAATACTTAAAATATTTTCGGATTTTTCTAAATTTGATTTAACACCTTCTAGTTCTGAAACCGTTACATATTCATCAAGTTTTAAAGAATAAAAATTTGGTAAAGAAGCTGCAAATTTTTTTTTCTTTACCTCATCTTTATTCATGTCTAAACGTTCTAAAATTTTGTTTTTTTCAAGCTCAATTACTTGTTCTATGTGTTCATCCCACGCTTTAAAGTCATCAATGCTCATCTCATTTTTAGAAACAACCATCATGCTATAACCATTTTGTAAGCTCTTCTCAAAACTGTCTGTTGTACGGTCAAAAACAATGAAAAATTCCAAGCCAAGTAAAATAGCAACTAACGGAAAAATTAATGAAATATGTGTTTTAATGAATTTCATAAACACTCCCATTTTCATCGATTGTAAAATGTCGGTAAGGAATGTTAAATACCACAGGAATGTGGTGCGTGACCACAACGACCGTTGTATCTAACTGATGACAAGCATTTTCCATTAAATCCCAAATAACATTTGAAGAATATTCATCAAGGTTACCTGTTGGTTCATCGGCTAAAATAAGAAAAGGGTTTTTTGCTAAAGCACGTGCCACACCCACTCTTTGTTGCTCTCCACCAGAAAGTTCCATTGGGTATTTTTTCTCTTTTCCTGAGAGTTTTACATGGTGTAAAAGTCGCTCAGCTTGTGTCGTTTGAACATCTTCTGAATAACCTGAAATCCACAAAGGTAAAACCACATTTTTTTCAACTGTCCATTCATTGATGAGACGATAATCTTGAAAAACGATTCCCAAATGGCTTCTAAGTTCTTGTAATTTATCTTTTTTAATATTAACCATGTCTAAACCACCAACAACCAAAGAGCCATCATCTATCGAGAGATTTCCATAAAAAGATTTAAGAAGTGTAGATTTACCTGAACCACTAGGACCCGTTATAAAAACAAAATCACCCTTTTTAATGGAAAAATTTGCATTCTTAATAATTACATCTTCATTATCATAAGAGAGCGTTAAATTATTCGCTGCTATAACATTAGACATTTAAATACTCCATAATTTTTAGATGCGTTTTATGATTGGTTAGTGTTTTTACAGGACTGCTATTAAAATAATATGATTGAAGCTTGTCTAAATAAATATATTTATGTTCTGGTCTATCAAAACTACCAAAGGCTAGTTTAATTAAAATAGCCTCATCTCCTATTTTAAACAAACGTTCAAAATGAATGAAAAATCCATCAAAAAGTTCAGGCTTATAAGATATTTTCTCTAAAAGTTCTTTTTTATAAACAAGTTCTTTAAAAGAAAAATCAAAATCTAAGACTCTAGTTTCAGATGCTTCGCGACATGTTACATAAACATCATAAATATCTTTTTCTTGTCGAAGCCATCTTGCTTCATACTTAGAAGTTATGTCTAAAGCTTCATTTTTACGAATCTCTACAGCCGTTTTACTAACGGTATCTCCTAAAAAAGTTTCCATAGAATACCAAAAATATTTTGGTGAATCTGTCCTAAGTTCAAGTCTTCCTTTCACTTCTAAAACACGCATCGACTCTTCTAAAAAGGAAGGTGATATCACCCGTCTATGAGGTTTTTTATCCCATGGTACAGGGAAATGTACAAAAATTTGATGACAAGTATTGGAAGGTATCATCTCTAAAAGTAACCGTGCATCATAGTTGACAACCCAAATGTTCTTTAGCCCTAAAATCTCTATCTGTTTTAACACTTGTGCAGCTGAGGGGGTATGAATTTCAATACCTATAAAAAGTCGATTGGGATTTTTTATAGCTTGATAAAGTAAATGTTTACCTGAACCAAAACCAACCTCAATAGCTACTGAGGGAAAAGGAAATTCAATATTTGTAAAATCTTCAATACTTTTTTCATATTCACTTGAAGGTGTTAATTTTGTTGGATGAATAGTAATATTTGACTGTAAAACTTCTAGATTTAATCCTGTAGAAACATCAGCAATACCTTGTTTAAGTAAATTTACTTTTAATGGTCGTGTTACTTTATCATATTTTAATAACCATGACTTTGGATTCTTTTTTAAACATAATAAAAAATTTTCATGACCATGATTAATAGCGATTAATTCATCAGAAGAAAAGTTATCTTCTGCTTTAAAAAGTACTTCTGTATTTTTAGTATAGTTACCTTTTTTAATACATGAAGTATCAAAAGGTTTAACGGTAATATGAGGCATTAACTACCTTACCTAGATTGAATAGAAATATTGGTGCTTGACTTTGAAAAGCTATGATCATAACCAATAGCAATAATACGATAAGTATATGAATTACCAGGAATAATACTCGTATCAATATATTCAGACATCATACGCTCTTTAACCGTACCCACCCATTTCCATTCTCCTGCATTCACAGATCTTTCAACTCTATACCAACTAACTTTTTCATTTGCATGGGGTCTCCAAATCAATTTAATGGTATTTTGAGTTTTCTGAAAACCTTGAAAAAAAGTTATGGAATCAAATGCTGCTAATGTCTTTACATTAATAACCTGTCCATGGCTTGATTCAAAACCATTTTTTACAGTAGTAAAGGTATAAGTATATGAGCTACCTTGCTTTAACTTCGTATCGACATAATGCGTTGCAAAACGATTATGTACCGTAGCAATTTTATTTAGTTGTTTGGTTGGACTGTTAACATATTCATTAATATCAGTTCTATAAATATTTAAACCAGTAATCCCTTGTTGTGCCAATGATTGCCATTCAAAGGCAACAGAAGTATTACTAGGTATGGCTTTTACATCATTTAACTTTGGTAATGAGGGGTCTAATTGCTCATTATTTAACATTGTCGTTGGATTACAACCTGTGATTAAGAGTAGTAAAATAGCTGTTAATGCGATTTGGGTTAATTTTTTCATGAACTTCTCCTTCTTTAAATTCTTTATCTATATAATTTTGCATGTCTCCAAAAAGGGGAGCTACAAACTCCATCTTTTTCCCCGATGAAGGATGTCTTAAATATAACTTATATGCATGTAAATAAACTCTTTTGATTGTATCTTTTTTGCTCTTAAATCCATATAAATCATCTCCTAAGATATGCCGTCCTAAACTCTCCAAGTGTACTCTAATTTGATGGGTACGCCCTGTAAAAAGTTTAACAGCAATTAACTCTATTTGCTTTCTTGTTTCAGTCAATTTATAAAAAGCTGATTTTGCCTCTTTACCCTTTAATACGACATCCATTTTAAGTCTATTGTTGGGATTTCGTCCAATTGGTTTTTCAAGGATACCTGACTCTTTTAAAGGATAATCAATGAGGGCTAAATAATACCGTCCCATACTTTTATCTTCTAGTTGTTCACTCAATTTTTGATGGGCTTCATTGGTCTTAGCAATGACCAAAGCACCCGTGGTATTTTTATCTATTCTATGTACAATACCATGACGTTCTTCACCTGAAATAGTTGAAAGAGAAACCCCTTTATGTACTAACCAATCAACTAAGGTAGCTTCCTTTACAGAAGGAGCTGGGTGAACGACTAAACCTGCTGGTTTATTAACTACCATCATGGTATCATCTTCATAAATAATCTCAACATCAAAGTCTATAATCACTGCTACTTTAGGAATAACTTCTTTAAAAACATATTCTACTCTATCCCCAAGTATAAGTTTTTTTCCTGTTTTTAAAACTTCTTTACCATTCACCTTAACCAAACCTTCTTTAATCAGCTGTTCTACTTGATTTCGGCTCTCACCTAAGATGTCTGTTAAAATTTTGTCTAATCTTCCAGAAGACTCAACTTCAAATGATTGTAAATTCATTTTTCTCTTTTTTTCTGAAATTATAACCAAAAGAAGTATTTATTCACTTTTGAAATAAATACCAAAATTAACTAAAAAACGATACGATGTTTTAAAATCATTAATATTTCGTTTCAAAATTGAAGGAGAAAGTTCATAATAAACCAAATTTTTATAAAATAAATGATGAAATGATGAGTATAAAGAATAGTAATTAACCTCTAAATGTTCAAATTTCTCAACACTAGAAGATATACCCAAACCAAATGTCGCTCGTTGTTTTTCATTAAGAATATAAACCAAAGATAAGTCATCAAAAAGTGTTTCAAACTCATGCTTATTACTATAATAAAAATTATTATTCCAAGTTAAATACAAATGTTTATAAAGTGTATATAAAACGTCTAGTTCAAAATTATTTTCAATTTCACCATCACTGTAATAACGGAATCTATTCAGTAGTTGAGATTTATGCTTATCTTGATTGTAAAGTTCATATTTTGAGTTAATGTTAAGATATGGAACCAAGTTAGCATCACGAAAACGAACCCCTCCACCAAGGTTTAAATTAAAAGTATCTTTAACATAGGTAAAATACTCTAAACGTAAATAATAACGTTTATCTTCTAAGTTTTGATCATTTAAAGTGCTGCCATCATACAAAAGATTATCCGA
>CACVAZ010000116.1 GCA_902727995.1 uncultured Sulfurovum sp. | reverse complement strand
TCTACAATGCCACTTTTATCACTAACGCTTACTAATGCTCTCATCTATTAGACCTTAAAAATATTTTTGAAATTATAACAAAATCTAGTAAATATTTTGTTTTAAATAAATTAAAAGCAGAATAGTAGTATTATTAATTAAAGTTTATTTATGTTTTTTATTAATAAATTAAAGGAGAGCTTATGAACCTGATTAGAAATATACTTTTAGTTATATTATTGATACAATTCCTAATATTTCTTTATGTTAAAATTTTTGATTCACTAAAACCTACGCTTATTACGCAACAGAATACCAATCCAAATATTCAGAAACAAGTTTCTCTTGAATCATTCGTCACAAAGTCAATCACTGCAATTATAGATGGCTCAAAGGAACTCCCACAATCTTCTGAATATACCTTATGGGATAAAGAAATGATTGATAATTTAAACAAAGAAATACATACCTTTAATGATAAAATAAAAAAAGTAGTTCATAATAAAATGCCTATAGAAAAAGAGAAAACTGTGCTCAAAGTAGAAGTCAAAGTTTCTACTTCTGAAAAAGTAGCAAAATATGCTAAAGAGCAACTTGGACAAAAATATGTTTGGGGGGCAACAGGACCACTTACTTTTGATTGTTCTGGATTTACAAGAGCTGTCTTTCTTTGTACTACAGGCATTAAGATTCCTCGAGTATCACGAAATCAAGCTAAAATTGGAAAATATATTAAATATGAAGAGTTAAAACGGGGTGACATGGTTTTTTTTGATACGGAAAAAAAATATTCTGGAAAAGTTAATCATGTAGGAATTTATTTGAATAAAGGTAATTTCATTCACGCTAGTTCAGCAAAAAAGAAAGTGATTATTACAAATTTTAAGAAAAAGCCTTTTTATAAAAATCGTTTTTTATGGGGAAGACGGGTTGTTCAAAACCCATCATAACAATTGAATCCAAAACATTCAATCTTTCCTTTAACACTTAACGTAAATCATCTCTATCTTCATACGCATCTTCCATTTCAAGCTTTGGTATAAGTATAGCAATCAATACTAAACTAGCACCAAAGATTAATACAGATAACTGTTCATTTCCCTCAAAAAAGTTAGGAAAAATAGTTTTGCCTAAGCTCTCTCCTTGTAAAGGTTTGAAAATATCATCATAGAATACTGTAAAAACAAGTCCACCCAATAGACCTCCTATGGCTCCTATCATAACATCTATTCTTCCTTCAGCCATAGAGACCGGACCTGTCCCTGGACATTTTCCCAAAATCGCCATGGCAACCCCAAATAATAAACCCCCAATAATTAAACCTGGTAATATAATTGGTTTAATATGCAAATTAGCTACTCCAGCATCTACCATAAAATAAATTCCTATACTCGAAAGTCCTACTGCTAAAAAAAGCATTTTAGGTACAATCGTATCTTTAAGCATTGCAAAACCTGCAATCTTTTCAAATTTGTCCACCCTTGTATATTGAACAATTCCTCCAAAAATAACCCCAATTAAAAATACCAAAGCCACAGAACCATGCCCCTGATCAATAACACTTTGAATCATTTGATATACTCTACTTAAAAAACCTTCACCCTCTGTTCTAAATACAATTTCATTCATTAGGTACCCTTTGTGTTATAAAAAATTTTACCTGTAATAATTAACGATATCATTACCACTCCACCAAAAACCATCGCCGACATGGCTAATTGACTCATGCCTGAAAGAAAATGTCCTGAAGTACATCCTCCTGCTAATCTTGCACCAATAATCATTATAAACCCTGCAAAAAAACTCCATAAAAGTCTTGAAAGTATCGAGTTATTTTTATACTGTTTCCATCCACTCGGAACCAAAGAAAATCTAAATGTTTTAGTAATGAATACAGAAGTAATAAATCCTCCAAAAAGTACTCCCAATAACATTACCCCTTCCCATGCACCAGAGTTATTAATACTTTTTAAATAAGTATAATGCTCAGGATCAAGATTAAATATAATTCCTCCTATATAAGGAACGTAAGTCGAAGCACCGATTGGTCTATCAGCACCAAATATCGAGATTGTTAAGAGTAAAAGTAGTGACATTAAAATACCACCCATCCACCATGACAATCTATTAGCCTTTTTGTCTGTCATCGAAAATCCTTTGTTGTTTTCTTAAGTATAATAGAACATTATAACTTTTATTAAATATATTACTTAATAAAATATATTAATATATAATTGTTACCAAGGTATACAAATCGGAGAAAAATACTCTTCTTTTAAGTACTAGATAAGAACAATATATAATATATGCTACTAAATGTTACTAAATTTATCCATATAAATTATAAAAGTGAAATTAAGCTACACTATTATAATATTTAAGTAATAAAATATCTAAATTAAGTAGTTTATTTTTGGAATTTTATATATTAATAATAATTAAATATTATTTAAGATTAAGGAGATTAAGAATATTGAGTACATGATATGTACTCAAATAATTATTCTGTTATTGAAGTTAAAATATTATTCATTCTTTTTTGAGCATCTTCTAAGATTTCAACATCTTTTTGATTAGACAGGCCTAAAGAAGACATCCAATTATAGACTGATGGAAAAGCTATTCTTACCTCTTTATCATCTTTTTTCTTCGCAAAATAAAGTGAACAAGGTGCAAAAGCTCCTGCTTCGGGACGTGTTTTAGCAATAGTAAAAATCACAGGTAATTTACAAATTGAATAGACTTCATAAAAGTCATAACCCTCATAATCCTTTTCTTCGAAATCATCTCCCAAACTATTCTGTCCAGCAATTATAAATCCATTGGGTGCAAGTTCACCTTCAAAAGCCATCATCAGTTCTTCAAATTCATCTTCCCATTCTTCAACTTCCATTTCCATAGAATAGCTTGTCACCAATTCACCTGATGCTTTTGCCACTGTATAAGAAAGTTTGTCTAACTTACCATTTGGTAATGCTAATTCAAGTGCTTTTACAACTAAAGCTCTTAGCTCAGTTAATAGTTTTTCATCTGCTGGTACTTTCATTATTTTTGCCATTGCTTCAGCAGATAGCGTAGAAACCGAAATACTTTTAGCATCTTTTTTGGTATAGATTGACATACTCATTGGTGCAAAAAGACCAACGTTTTCATATTTTTTCGCTAATTCCAACACCACATCTTTTTTGTAAAAAGTAAATAAGTTATAAACATCAAAACTTGTTTCTTTGAACTGTTTTTTAAATGGGGTATTCATATCTCTGTTTGCAGAAACAAAGAACCCTACTTTTTCAAATGCTTCTTGGATACTCTTAGGTGTAATTTTTCCATCTTTATTCTCTGCTGTAAAAACTTGAATGTCTTCTGTTGTACTTTCAACTTTTTTTATTACTTCTTTTTTTGTCTCCTCTATCTTTACAACATCTTTAGCTGACATTCCTACGGTTAACAAATAAGTTAACAAGATACTTTTAATGATTAATTCCATTTTCTTCCTTTTTTATTTATATTAATTATGGTCTTACATAGATATAGCCATCAAGTTGTCGTTCAATAATCTCAACAATCCCAGCAGTGACAACGTTTACATCTTTTAACAGTTCTTTCTCTTTTATCTCATAAGTTTTCATAGTGTTATTACAGGCGATAAACTCAACACTGTCATACATCATCACCGATTTAAGTCTTTTTTGTATGTCCTTATCAAAGAATTTAGGTTCTTTAAGTACCGACTTGATTCCTTTAGAATAAGCCACAATAATAACTTCACACTTATCAACACCATAAAATTTAACCACATTAGAAACGGATGATAAAACATGAGAAATTTTATCTTCATCAGCTGAAGTAATGGGAAAAATAAATTTTCGGGGGTTCAGCATAGAGGGTTTTGGTTCGGTTAACTCTGTCTCACTCCAAACAAATGAGAGCAGAATCATAAAAAGTACTAATAATTTTTTCATGTCTATTCCTAACTGTATTTTAAATTCTATTATTTAATAGCTCTATAAAGTCTTTTTTACTCCATGACCCAGGAAGTTTTGAAGTAATCTTTTCATTTTTATCCACAAAAACAAATGTTGGGGTAATACTTTTTTCTAGATTTAAAGGTAAAGCCTCTTTATCAACATTAAAGCTCACCGTAATAAAATTTTCATCTAACAGGCTTTTAACTCCTATATCAGATAAAACTTCATTTTCCATTTTTAAACAAAATTTACAATTATTAGCTGTCAACTTTAACATAATTGGCTTATTATTTTGTTTTGATATTGCTAAAGCTTTTTCATAGGTCATTGTTTCTGTCTTCAACAATGATTGTTCTTTAATCATCAATATTGAACCAAATAAAAAACTAACAAGTAATATTGTTTTCATTTTACTATTTCCTAAATTAAATAAGTTTTACAATGCCAAATACAATTTGGCATCATAAAAATTACTTATAAAAATTCTTAGTGTTTACAAACACTTAGCCCCTTTAACAGG
>CACVAZ010000115.1:4786-22334 GCA_902727995.1 uncultured Sulfurovum sp. | reverse complement strand
CTTTTGTCTATTTGATTATACTTATAATCCACCCTAAAACCTCTGAATCAATTGAGTCTCGCCACATTAACTCAATAAATTCCACTCTTCCAAACCTAATCCCTTAGAATGAGCTGACTGCTAAAGTTAATTTAATAACTACTTAACGCCTTTAGCTTCCCAATATGCTCTAATCGCATCTTTAGTCTCTTTAGGAAGTGGCACATAACCTAAGTCTGTTGCTGCTTTGTCTCCATTTTCAAATGCCCAGTCGATAAACTTAGTAACTTGTTTGTTTGTTTCAGTTTTTTCTGTTGGAAGCAAAATAAATGTTGCTGCAACGATTGGGTAGGATGTTGCACCAGCAGGGTCACCAATAACAGCGTAAAAATCGTTTTCTGCTGTCCATGTTGCGTATTTTGCTGCATCTTGGAAAGAGGCTAATGTTGGGTTAATGTATTTACCCTCTTTGTTTTCAATCTGTGCTGCAGTTAGACCCAACTTCTCTTTGAATGAATACTCAATATACCCAATAGAGTTTTTAATCTGTTGAATGTTTGCTGAAACACCAGAGTTTGATTTACCAGCAATTACTTTTTTAGAAGCCCATTTTGGTTTTTTACTCACTTTAATGTTTTCATCTAGTTTATTAAGGAAGTAGGTAAAATTAAATGTTGTCCCTGATTTATCAGCTCTAACAGCTACCGTAATAGGCTTATGTGGTAACTTTAATTCTGCATTTTGTTCTGTAATTTTTTTGTCATCCCAAAATTCAATTGAACCGTTAAAAATACCTGCAATCGCTGCACGGCTAAGTTTTAATTCACCATCTTTAATACCCTCAATGTTATACGCCAATACAACTGAACCAACTACTGCTGGGAACATGTGAAGTTTACCTTTTTTAAGTGCTTTTGGCTTAAGTGGTTTGTCTGAACCTGCAAAGTCTACCATTCTTTTTTTAATAGACTTAATACCATCACCAGAACCTGTTGGTGTATAATTTACTTGACTTTTTGTTGCTGCAAAGTACTCTGCTGTCCATGCTTTATAGATTGGTCCAGGGAAAGATGCTCCTCTTCCTTTTAATTCATCAGCAGAAACTGCTGTAAGTGCTACCGTAGTAATAAGAGCTGTTGCTAAAAGTTTTGAAAATATCATTTGTTTCCTTGTTGTTTTTAAATCTGAAGAAGTATAAAATATCTTGGTAACATTTTGGTTACATGACTTATTTGTCCAGAAACTTTTATCTAAAAGCTTTTACTTAATAGTCGCTGGACTAAAAAAGAGTAATAAGATGGTCACAATTTATTCTTGGATAATAATCTCCCATTTTCCTTCAAAGGTCTCAACCAAGGCAGAACAAGACTCTACCCAATCACCTGTATTCATGTAGTCAACACCCTCCACACTTTTAATATCTGCTTTGTGTATGTGACCACAAATAACACCATCATAGCCTGTATGTTTTGCATATTGGGTGGAAATATTTTCATAATCTTTGATGAAATCGAATGAATTTCGTAAATTATCTTTAAGTTGTGCTGAGAGTGACCAATAACGTTTAATCCCAAAACGTCTACGGACAAAATTAATAATTGGGTTTAGATTTAAAAGAAAGTCATAGCCAAGATCACCAAAAATGGTTAACCATTTTTTAGTAAAGCTCATCGTATCAAAAATATCACCATGAGTCACAAAATATTTTTTTTCATTAATCCCTACATACTCTAAGTCATTGAGAATGGTGAGATTATCTCCTAAAAAGAGAGGTAAAAAAGAACGTAAAAATTCATCATGATTTCCTGTAATATAATAAACACTGGTTCCTTTTCGAGCAGCCCTTAAAACTTTTTGAATAACATCGGAATGTGATTGCTTCCAACGAACTTTTTGTTTCATTGCCCAACCATCAATGATATCTCCCACTAAATAGAAGTTCTCAGCTTCATTAGTTTTAATAAATTCTAAAAGATTTTCAGCTTGTGCTTGTTTTGTTCCTAAGTGAACATCGGAGATAAAAATTGATTTGTATTTCATTTAAAAAGCCTAAACTAGTTTATAACCAACACCCCAAACAGGTAAAAAGTATTCTTTTTCACCTTTGGAGTCTATCTTTTTTTTGAGTCTATTCATGGTCACATTTATGGTCTTGTCATGAAAACTAGCACTGTCATCACCCCAAACTTCATCTCTTAAAAAATCTCGTTCTAAGGTAGTTTTTGGATTTTTGATAAACGTATGCAAGAGCCTAAACTCCAAATTGGTCAACTCTATAATCTTACTGTCAATACACAACTGACGGTTTGATATGTTTAATATTAAGTCACGATATTTTACTTTGTCGCTAGAGATTACACCCGAACGTCTAAGTAATGCTTCAACACGAAGAATTAACTCTTTAGGATTAAATGGTTTACTTATGTAGTCATCTCCCCCTCGGATAAACCCTTCTTCCAAATCACGATCTTTGGCTTTGGCTGTCAAGAAAATAACTGGAATACTATGACCATATTGTCGAAGTTTTTCCACAAACTCACTCCCTTCACAATCAGGAAGGTTACGATCAACAATCATCAACGAAGGAGACTCCTCTTCTAAAAACTCTTCAACATTTTTACATGAGAGAAAGCCTATGGTTTCAAAACCAGCTTTTTGTAAATGGTACTCAACAAGCTCTAAAATATCTTCTTCATCTTCAATTATTACAATTTCTATGGATTGATTTTTCATACTAATAGTGTACTCTTAAAAAGTAACGAAGTGGTTACAATTTAAACTAATTAAATCTATATCCAATCCCTCGAATGGATTTAAAATATCTTTGAGAATTATCAGGATCAATCTTTTTTAGAAGCCGATTAATACTAACATTTATGGTACGTTTTTTCATGCTAATATCTTTCCAAACCGATTCTAAAATATATTCTCTTTCTAAAATCATATTTTTATGTTGCATAAAAAAACTTAAAAGCTCAAACTCTAATTTGGTAAGTTCTATATCTCTTTCATCCACCATACAAGTTCTTTGATTGATGTCTAGAACAATATTTTGATGAATTAAACGTTCTTGTTTTATGCCATAAGTACGTTTTAAAAGAACTTTTATGCGACAAACCAACTCTCTTAAGCCAAAAGGTTTCACTAAACAATCATCAGCACCCTTAGCAAATGCCTGTTCAATCTCTTTTTCAGAGAGATTCTCTGCTAAAAAAATAATGGGAACATTTGAATCTTTTTCACGAATGTAATCAATGAATTCCATACCAATTGTAGAAGAGTTCTCATTATTAATTAAAATAAGATTTATATCAGCCAAATTTTGTTCGATTTCATAAAAAGAGTTAAAGTTCAGAACTTCAAAACCTTCTTTTAGCAGATGAAGTTGCTTAAGTTCCATAAGCTTTTCATCTTCTGCGATTATCATTATTTTTGCTATGCTATTCATCATTAATATCCTCTATTAAAACTGCGAAGAAATTCCAAAGCTAACGGTTTGACCATGTTTAAATTTTTTTGTTATGTTTGAGCCTTGTTTCCACACTGTTTCTTCATCAAGTATGTTTCCTATTTTTAATTTCACATCTAAATTATCTATACCAAAAGTATCAATATTTGTAAGTTTTTCTTGCCAAACTAAATCTAATACTGCTGGAGGTACTTCAATTGTGTCTGGAAAATATTTTGGATCATCTGAACCCAAATCTTCAATGAGACCAACCTTTCGAATTCGTTCTCCCATTTTATTATAGGATAAAGCAACATTTCGTGCTTCACTATCATAACCAATGGTTGCATTCATTACAATATTTGAAAGTCCCTGTAACTGTCGATGATTGTTTGTTAACATTGTGACTTGTTCCTCTTTTAAAGTGACATCCGAATTGGTATAAGAAAAGTTTCCTGAAAAATAATATTTATCGAAGCTTGAATCAATAAAATCAAAGTTTTTTCGTCCATCCAATTCTACACCATAAAGTACAGCTGACTCAGAGTTTGTAAATGAATACACAGGAAGACCACCTGATTGCTCTTGCGTATCTTCAATAGGTTTATCTAAGTATTTATAAAAAAGACCACCTTTAATATTTTCACTGTCTGAAATATAGTGAGAATATTTAAAATCTAGATTATAAATATCGGTATTTTCCAAATTTGGATTTCCACGAACAATGGCTACCTCATAAGGGTGAAAATAAGAACCAGAGGTAAACTCTCTTAAATCAGGAGTAATATAAGTTCGTGAAGCAGCCACATCAAAATGATTTTCATCATTATATTTATATTTTACACTCACCGTAGGATAAACATCACTTACCGTTAAGCTTTCAGGAATACGTTCAATTAACTTCTCATCATTTTCTTTATTTGAGAATTGATAAATCGTCTGTCCAAAATCAACATATTTAATACCAAGGGTTACTTCAACATCTTCTCTTGGCTTGGTGTATAAAGAAGTAAAAACACTTCGGTCTTCTATTTCTGCATCAAAATAGTCAGCAGCCTCAAATAAAGTATCTACATAATAAGGAAAAGTACTAGCATCTCTGTTTTCACCACGTCCATGTTGGTAATAAACACTCTCAATGTTACCTGTTAAGGTCTCATTATCAGGGATGATTCCAAGAAGAGAATCCCCAAGGCTAAATTTCATTTTTCGTGACTCTCTGTCTTTACTAGAGACATTAAATCCAAAATCAACATAGTCATCATCACTAAATAGATTGACAGAGAGCCTGTTTTTTGCAAAGAAAGCATACACATTATCTTTTGAGGTAAGTCTATCTGCAAGGTTTGACTGGTTCTCTTGGGTATAAATTAAAGTATTTTCACCATTGACACTTCTTTGGACATAGTTGTACTTAAAATTATTTGGCTGATACAAATCTGCTTTTGCCACTTCCATACCAAAATCAAAATGAGCATCACGATTAAAAAGTTCATAATCAATCTCTCCATTAATCTGGTCTACATCTAATATACGCTCTTCCCAATCCAATGAAACACGCTTTGAATACTCATCATCATTACCTAAAATACCTTCTACAATTCTCGTTGTTTTTTCAGCATTTCTTGTATAGAGCTTTGTGTACTTTATTTTTAATAAATCTAAATAGTTATAACCAATATTCAGCATACCACCATGAGCATAATTTGATGTTGATAAACGTGTTGTCCCAAATTGTCTTGGTGTGGTATAGAGTGAGCCTGTTTGATTATTATAGTCATAAGCATTATAATTTTCTTTTCTAAATTTATGATCTTGGTCATAACCATAATTGGCAAAAACAGATATTTTATGATCATCTTTTATCTCAAAATTATAAGCACCCTCAATAGAACCACTTCCTCCCATTGGTAAATCACGCTCTTGTACATTATAGTTTCTGTCTAAAAAGTGTGTGGTAAACAATGCTCTTTGTTCTTGTGATAATTCGGATAAATTGGGAACCGTTGACCCCTCTGTAATGGTCGCTACACCTAAAAGTTCATTATTAATAGCACGATAGCCATTATCATAACCCATCCAATCGCTATCACTACCAAAATAGTTGTCACTGTTCTTACCTGTGTTACTGTTTCCACTTGTCCCTAAAGAGACTTTAATAAAGTTTTCATCAGAAACATCTTTAGTTCTAATGTCAATATATCCACCCCCAAATGAACTAGGAATGTCAGCAGAAGCAGATTTTTGAACTTTCAAAGAACCAATCACTGATGAAGGAAAAATGTCTAAAGGAACCGTTCTTTTAGTTGGGTCGGGAGAAGGTAAAGGCATGGAGTTCATCTCAATGTTCGAATAACGCTCTCCAAGCCCTCTTACATAAATACTTTTTCCTCCAACAAGTGTAATACCCGTGACCCGTTTTAAGGCAGAAGCAGCATTACTATCACCTTTTTTGGCAAATTCTTCAGCACCTAAAATATTAGCAATCGCAGAAGACTCTTTTTCTTCAGCCATAATATCTGCAATACTACCTTCAACTTTAGGGGCTAAAACAACAAACTCTTCAAGTTCTAAACTTGCAGGTGTCAATTCAATACTTTTAAAAACAGATCCATCTTTTGCAACATTAATATCAGAAATAGTTTGAGAAGAGTAAGCAGAATGAACCACAGAAATACTCACTTTAGTATCAGCAGAAATTTGAACTGTAAAATTACCAGACGCATCAGTTCGGGTATCTATAGCAGTTCCTTTCACAAAAACTCTGGCTCCTTCAATGGGTGCTTTTTTATCTGAAGTAAGTACTCTACCATTGAGTGTTCCCTTACCTTTAACTTTGAGTTCATTTTCTTTTTTCTTATCTTTTTGTATTTTGCCCACAGGGGTGTCAATCAAAATTTCTGGCGTAATCACCCCAAGTAACACAGGTTCAACTTCATCTGAAGCAATCTCATGTACCTCAGGTTCACTCATGGTAAATGAAGCCACAATTTGTGTGTCTTTCTCCTCTTTAATGGTCACAGGCTTTTTAAAGTATCCTAAGTTTTTACCATGGGTTGACTTACCAAAAATTTCAACCTGATGCTTACCAACAGCTAACGTAACTTTAATCGAACCATCAGCATCTGTAAGAACCGTTCTTTTCCCATCAATGATAATCTCATTGTTCACCAAAGGCTTTCCACTTTTAAGCATAAATACCGAAAGTGTCCCTACCTCTTGTGCATAAGCAAAAGGAGGAATAACGGCGAACAATGAAATAGTAATTATTTTTAAATGTCTTCTCATTTATACTCCAAAGATAAATTTAATATTTAATCTTAATATTAAGTGGTAACAATAGGGAAACAGTTTGGTTACAATTTGATTACAATTATTCATAAACAGCCTATCTTCCCTTTAATATTAAATACACTCCAAAGAGTTCTCTCTACATTTTTCAATACTTTTACGAATAACCGTTGCTTTGGAGAAAAGTGCGTTATCAGTGATTTTTTTAAAATGTTTTTCTGCATGGTCATAATCTTTAACCATAAAATAAGCATAAGCCAAGGCATAACGCAAGTTGTCATCAGCTAAAAGCCCATAACGTCCTAACCCATCTTTTATCCCTATTATCTTTTCAAACTCTCCCCTGTCTACAAAAATGGCTACTTTTTGTTTGAGCTTCTCTTTTTTATCAGAAAGTTGTGAATTTAGGTAAATAGCATGAGGTAAATTTTTTGCTCTACGATGCATTTCTGCTGCTTCTTTAGTGTATTTTTCATCATAGTATGAAGCCTGTTCAAAAAGATCTGCTGTTACGTGAATCATGTCTCTTTTTAAATAAGCATGACCCAAAATCATAGAAATTTTTGGGGTCTCTGGGAATTCCAACTTTGCTTCTTCTAAAACTTTAATGGCAGACTCTAACTCTCCACCACTCATAAGCATTTGTGCTAAAGCCACATATTCTTTGTCTGAAGCTCCACCTTTTACCATGTATGCTTTAGAGGCATCAACAGCCGACTGATAGAGTTTTAAATCAGCCAAATAATAAAACTTTTGTTTAAGTAGTCTTTTATCATTTGGAAATCGTTCTATCCCTTTGCTTAGTGCCTCTATCGCTCCTGCTTTATCTTTTAGTTTCCAATAACATTCAGCTCTTAGCGTATAGAGTCCTGCCTTATTACTTCCAAGCTCCCCTGCAAGATCAAGTTCGGAAATGGTATTAGCATAATTTTTAAGCTTATAGTAGGACTTCGAAAGATTAATGTGGAGTTTTCCTAACTTCTCTGCTCGAATTTTTTGGGCATCAAATATAGGTACTATTTCTTTAGATTTTTTAGGCTCTTTTTTTTCTGAAAAAAGTGAAAAAAGGTATTTTTGTTTCTCTTTTATTACAGGTGGTGGACTATAAACTTTAACCTTTGTAGCACTAACAGCTTTCTTAAAATGGGTAATTGAATCAGCATACTTTTTCTCTTTGACATCCATAACACCCAACATGGTAAAATATTTTGAGCCGTCAAAATTATCAGCTCTTTGATCTACCTCATCTAACTCTTCACGAGCTTTATCAAACTTTCCGTCAAATATCATCATTGTGGCTACGGACATATGATCAATAGTAGGAGTAGCTTCTTGGGCATTGATTGTCGTTAATGACAAGACTAATACCAAAATTAATGGTATGGTTTTTAATTTTTTAAACATCTTTACTCCTCCTTTAGTTAAAGTCAAATCTAACTTTTTGTTTCGCCCAAACTTTTACAGCTTGACCTTTGTATTTAGCAGGAGCAAATCTCCAACTTCTAACACCAGAAAGTGCAACTGAATCAAATACACCAGGAGGAAAAGCCTCTAGTACCTGTGCTGTTTCAACATTTCCCATCTTGTCTATGAGAACATTAACAATAACATATCCCTTAATTCTTTTCTTCATCGCTGACCCTGGGTATTCCATTTGTGAACGTGACAAAACTTTTGGCTTTACGTCAACACTATTCCCTGTCATTACCGTGTCTTCTGAAATTTCATCCAGTAAATCCGTTGCATCTCCAGCAATGTCATCTGTAGCAAACTCAGGTATGTCCATTGCAATACCACTTAAACTCGCACCCAAATTTGGAAGTGGTGCTTTTGGTGGGGCTTTCTTAGGGGCTGGTTTTGGTTTAGGCTTTGGTTTACTGGCTTTTTTGACAGCTTTTTTCTCCATCTTGACGTAACGCGACTCTGTTTTGACTTTCTCTTCTTTTTTCTTCACAGGTTTGTTAAAAGAGACCACCAAAATCATCATAAGCAATCCACCTAAGAACATAAAGAAAAAGGCTTCAACATACTTAAAAGCTGTGCCGTATTTTCTTTTAGCCATAATACCTACCCCATCTCTTTAGTAGTAGAGACAGCTACATCTTTAGCACCAGACATACGGCACTCATCTACCACATCAATCAGTTTGTTTACAGGAATGTTATCATCCGTGATAACCAAAACGTTTTTTTCCGTAGCTGAACGTAAAAGATCACGTACTTTACTCTGAATTGCCCAAACTTTTACAGGTTGATTATCTATATAGACTTCACCCATATTATCAATGTAGACACGGACTACTTTATCGTCTGATTTTGTAGCAGATGAAGCAGTTGGTCGGTTGATATCCAGTTTCATGTCTTTTACAAAAGTTGTAGTAACCATAAAAAAGATAAGCAAAATAAATACCATATCAATCAATGGAGATACATCAACATCGGTTGGGTTGTCGGTTCTTCTTTGTTTAAATCTCATGTCTATCTTCCTTTGCTGATAATGTGTCTGCAATCTGCTCAAACTCTAAAGCAAATCGTGACTCTTTTTTGTCTAAAATTTTTCCTAGTATTAAACCAGGAACTGCCACAACCAAGCCCAGTTCTGTTGTAAACAGTGCTTTAGAGATACCACCTGAAATACTCGCTCCTTGTGAAAACATAGAACCTGATGTCAAAGCATCGAAAGTTTCTATCATCCCCATCACCGTTCCTAGTAGTCCAATTAATGGTGCTAAAATCACAATGGTTTTTACCAAGGTTGAGTAAGTGCTAATGGCTACATAGTACGGAAAAAGTGCATCATAAATATGATTTTTAACTTTTAATCCCAGTCTACTTGCCTCACGTGTTGCCTCTAGGGCATCAGCAATGGCATAGTCTAAAAGACCTCTCATGCTTTGTTTTTCACCACGTTTTATGTGTTTGTCAATTTGACGACGAACATTTCCCAATGTTCCTCTTTTTAGGACAAGGTAGCGAAAGCCTAATCCATACCAAAGGAAAAGATTAAGTACAAAAAGTACCCACATCACCACCCCTCCAGCATTCATAAAATTGACAAACATCTCAATGTATGTCGGTATTTTATCTATCATTTTGCATTGTACTTTTCATAAATGTTAACGATGTGTAAGGCACTTTGCTCCATAGAATCTTTAATTCCCTGAGCCCAACCAGAAAGAAGGTTTCCAAGAAGTAAAAGAGGAATGGCAACAATAAGACCAAACATCGTAGTAATCAAGGCTTCAGAAATACCACCTGAAAGCATTTTAGGATCACCTGTTCCATATTCGGTAATCATATCAAAAGTAGCAATCATCCCTGTTACTGTTCCCAAAAGACCAAGTAGGGGAGCAACAGCTGCTAATACCATTACAAAGGCACCAAACTTATCAATGTGTCCACTCTCATTTAAAATGTTTTCCATAACAATGTCTTCAATGCTCTCACGTTTTCTTGTGATGTTTCTTAATGTTGACTTCACAACTCTAGCTGCTGAACCTTTAAAGTTTTTAATGGCATCATAAGCCTCATCACCTTTACCCTCTTCTACTTTTTTAGCAACAATTCTAGAAATCTTTTTAACGTTTGAACCAGCCCAAAAAAGGATAAATACTCTAAGCAGTAGTAAGAAAAAACCAAATGCACCCAATCCTAAAATGATGTATCCAATAACCCCACCACCTTCAAGAATATCATCAATGGTTTTTTCTTTTTTATACTCTATCTCTTTTTCCATGTTCTCATAGGTAAAAATATCAATCTGTGGAAGCATCTCATTAGCATAAAGTGCTTTGGCATCATCAGACGAACCAACGGCATTCCAAAGTTTGTAGTTTTGCTCTCCAGCAGGAGCTAAGGCACCAGCTGCTTTGTCTGAAATACCATAAGCTGCAATGTTACCAACTTTAACAATCTCACCTTTAGCAATCGTCCCATCTGGTAAATAAAACTTTCCTTTTTCTACTTGAATAGAAGAAAGTTTTGTGTAAAGATTAGCAGCATATGCAAAGGCTCTTTCCATCTTTTGAATATCTGTTGTTGTATTGCTATCATCAAAAGCTACACCATACTCTTCTAACATACCTTTAGCTTGGATAACTACCGAACCTGTAATATCTGCATTACTCTCTTTGTCTGAAAGGTTTTCTGAAAGTTTCTCAATGGCTGTATGTTTTGCTTTAACAGCTTCATTAAGCTCTAAATATTTTTTTTGAAGCTGTTTGGTTTTCGCTTTGGCTTTTGCCAAGTCTCTTTTTTGCTGTCTTTGTTCTTTAACCATTCGGCTTTTAAGTTCTGTTTTTTGAGCTTTTAAGAAAGTATACTCTTTCTTGTAGGCATTACTTAACTCATCTGCATGTAGGTTACTTGTCACAAGTAAAAGTGCGACTAACGCTGTGTAAAAGTTTTTCATTATTTACTCTCCGATAAAATTAAAGCATTTGGAAGGCTAAAAAAGCCTGTACGAATCTGTTTTTGTAAAGAGTCAAAAATATTGACTATTTTGGCTATATCTTCTTTGTTAGTAACTACTTTGTAAGCATACGCATCATTTTCTTTGACCACATAACCTACTTTGTTTGAAGGAGTTGAGAAGAACATCATGACTGAACCAAGTTTTGCAATGTTCGCTAAAACAACTTCTCCATCTACTGTAATTTCTTGTTTAAAACGACCAATCTCTTTGGTCAAACGAATGGTGTCATCGTAACTAGCCCAAATGAGTAAAAGAGCTTTCTCTTCTGTCACTACATTGTCAATAAGATTCATTTGAAGTTTTTTAAGGTCTGCTAAACGCTCAGTAGTTTTAAAAGGAATACCCTCTTTAATAATAGTTCTAAGTGAATCAATGGCTCCGAGTAACATCGGCTTGATGCTATCGTTTTTATTGGAAGTCTCAGCAATTTTTTTCTGAACTTTTTGCATTTCAGATTCTGCCAGTTTTAAGGCTGTTTCTTCACGGTTAATCTGTGCTTCAGAATCAGCAGATTGCATAGCATTTGACTTCATTTCTGCTTTGTAAACATCTTTGTTATCATCTATCTTGGTATAGAGTGATTCAACATCAGCTCTTAGTTTCATGATGGATTTCACAATATTTTCATTGTTAGCATGAAGAGAAGATGTCCCCAATGCCATACAAACTACCGACGATAGTATTACTCTCTTATATGTTTTAAACATTTATACTCCAATGTGATTTTATAGTTTAATATTAATATGAAGTGGTAACAATAGGGAAACAGTTTGGTTACAGTTTGGTTACAATAAATGAAGGATTTAAAAAGTGTTACAAAGTAGATTTGGGTAAACAAGCAGTAAAAACTACTTGTCTAAAATAAAAAGTTATTTATTTACTATTACCCGAACCAGCCGTAAACTTCGCTTCAAGACCTACAGCTGAGTCACCTGTAAACTTATTTGTACTACTACCAGCTAAAGTAACATTTGTAAATGAGGTATTCTCAGCCACAAAAGCACCTGCTGAATGAATGGCTCCATCATCATTGGTGGCATTATGGGTAATCGTACCATTACTAAAATGACCACCAATCCCATCTTTTTTGAAAAAAATACCACCTTCTGCTGCTTGATTTGCTCCAATGGTAATGTTAAATCCATCAAAAGTAGCATGAGTTGTTCCAGACATCTCAATACCAGCTTTACCTGCACTGTTATTAATCGTCAAATTTCTAACCGTACCAGCATAGCCATCATCAATATCAAAAGAATCATCCAATGCATTGCTAATACTAATATTTGTAAGATTAACCGTACCACCCCATAACTCAATACCATCATCAGATGCATTTTCCACGGTAATATCAGAAATAAATGTACCTGACCCAACCCCCACAAAACTAAGACCATTCACTTCTTCATTTTCACGAATGGCAATACCTGTATTAAGTATTTTTACATGGGTCATAATCCCTGAATTATCTGCAAGATTAGTATCTTCTGCGACAAAGTCTGTATTGGCTTCATAAGCATTAACCTGTGCATTTGCTGCTTTACCAATGAGGGTTATCCCACCCCATTGACCAGCTGCTGCTGTTCCACCATCAGATGCTGTTTTAGAAGTAAAAGTAATGGGTAGTGATGCTGTACCTTCTGCATTAATCCTTGCACCTTTATCAATAATCAAATAAGAAGTACTGTCTCCTTTACCTGCTACACCAGCGATGGTCGTTCCAGCTTCAATACTTAATGTTGCTCCATTGGTTACCCAAACCAATCCACTAATCAACCATGTTTTATCTGCTGTTAATTTTGTGTGTTCAGAAATACTACCTGTTAAGGTGGTTGAGGTAGGAGTCACAGCTGTTACTTGTGCATCAAATTTAGTCTCTAGACCACTTGCAGAGTCACCAGTAAATTTGTTGACACTTGTGCCTACTAAAGTCACATTTTCAAAGGAAGTATTGTCTGCATCAAATGCACCTGCTGAATGAATGGCTCCATCATCATTGGTGGCATTATGGGTAATCGTACCATTTTTAAAATGACCACCAATCCCATCTTTTTTGAAAAAAACACCACCTTCTGCTGCTTGATTTGCTCCAATGGTAATGTTAAATCCATCAAAAGTAGCATGAGTTGTTCCAGACATCTCAATACCAGCTTTACCTGTTAAATTCGTAATCGTCAGATTTCTAACCGTACCAGCATAGCCATCATCAATATCAAAAGAATCATCCAATGCATTACTAATATTAATATTTGTAAGATTAACCGTACCACCCCATAACTCAATGCCATCATCAGCTGCATTTTCTACGGTAATATCAGAAATAAGTGTTCCTGAACCAACCCCCACAAAACTTAAACCATTCACTTCTTCATTTTCACGAATGGCAATACCTGAGTTTAAAATCTTAACATGAGTCATAACACCTGAACTGTCAGCTAAATTAGTATCTTCTGCGACAAAGTCTGTATTGGCTTCATAAGCATTAACCTGTGCATTTGCTGCTTTACCAATAAGCGTTAGACCACCCCATTGACCAGCTGCTGCTGTTCCACCATCTAATACCGTTTCAGAAGTAAAAATAATGGGTGATGATGCTGTACCTTGTGCATCAATTTTTGCCCCTTTATCAATTACTAAATAAGAAGTATTATCTCCTTTACCTGCTTTACCTGCAATGGTAGTTCCTGCTTCAATAGTCAAGGTTGCTCCATTACTCACTGATACCAATCCATTAAGTACCCATGTCGTATCTTTTGTAAGGATTTTGTCAGAACTAATTTCACCAGCGAGGGTAGTTCTTCCTTGTTCTTTAACATTACCCGTTCCCAAATCAAACTTCTCTTCTAATCCAGTAGCTGAATCTCCTGTAAACTTGTTGGTACTGCTACCTACTAAAGTCACATTGTCAAATGAAGTATTGTCTGCATCAAAAGCACCTGCTGAATGAATAGCTCCATCATCATTGGTGGCATTATGGGTAATTGTACCATTTTTAAAATGACCACCAATCCCATCTTTTTTGAAAAAAATACCACCTTCTCCAGCTTGGTTCGTACCTGTGGTAATGTTAAATCCATCAAAAGTAGCTACGGTGGTTCCAGACATCTCAATACCAGCTTTACCTGTTAAATTTGTAATGGTTAGATTTTTTACCGTACCAGCATACCCATCATCAATATCAAATGAGTCATCTAGGGCGTTATTAATGGTAATATTTGTAAGATTAACCGTACCACCCCATAACTCAATACCATCATCAGATGCATTTTCCACGGTAATATCTGAAATGATTGTTCCTGAACCAACCCCCACAAAACTTAAACCATTAACTTCTTCATTTTCACGGATGGCAATACCCGTATTTAAAATCTGAACATGGCTCATAATCCCTGAACTATCACTTAAGTTACTGTCATCTGCTACAAAGTCTGTATTGGCTTCATAGGCATTAACCTGAGGGTTGGCTGCTTTACCAATAAGTGTGATTCCACCCCATTGACCAGCTGCTCCAGCATCACCATCAAGAAAAGTTTCAGAGGTAAAAATAATAGGATTGGTTGCTGTACCTTGTGCATCAATTTTTGCACCTTTGTCCACTACCAAATAAGAAGTACTGTCTCCTTTCCCTGCTTTTCCAGCGATGGTAGTTCCTGCTTCTATGCTTAGTGTCGCTCCTGCCTCAACGGTAACCAATCCACTGATAATCCAATGTTTATCACTACTTAATGTCAAATCTGATGAAATAGTACTGCTCAATGTTTCTCTAGGTTTTACACCCGATTCTACATTTAAATGTGCAATGGCATCATCAGCAGAGACAATGTCACTAATGCTTATCCCAGCTTTTTCAGCTAACTCTTCAATACTATTGGTCGTAATACTCTGAGTTGCTGTTAATCTGTTGGCTTTAGCTGTATCTATGATAATTCCATTAGAAGCATCTCCATCACTGTCCAACGATTGTAAAAGTTGAGCAATCTTAATAACTTGTGCATCGCTTGTTTTTTGTCTTGATACCCCAGCTAAATCTTGTGGAAAAATTTGTCCCTCACTACTATAACTAGTAATCGTCCCTAAAATCATTGTTCCTAGTTTAAACACAACAGGGGTAGCTGAACATTCAAAGAGACCTCCTGTAGTAGTTACCCCTGTTAGCGTACCACATTCATAATTCACTCCTTCAACGGCTGAATCAACCAAATAACCTTTTGTTGTAGAAGCTTCAGCTCCCCCTTGAACAATATAAACCGTATTAGGTGAATCTTTACCTTGGTCTATACAACCTGTCATACCAAAGAGTACCCCTGCTAGTAATGAATTTAATGCTATGTTTCTAATAGAAATAGCGTGTTTGTATTTTGTAAACATTTATACTCCAATGTAAAAAATTTTATATTTTATAGTAGTAAGAAGTAATAACAATTAGGAAACAGTTTGGTTACATTTTGGTTACAGTTAAGAGATAAAAAGAAGATGTTACAAATGAGTTAAACAAGCAGAAAGTCTATTGATTACACCGTTGTTGCTATTTTGTTACCAAAATATTTTATAATACTTAAAATTTATAAAATATAATAAGGAACTATTATGATTAATGTACAACGCGCACTTATTAGTCAATACCCACAAGTAAAAGTATTCCCTAAACCCTTACTTTCTCCATTTATTTCTGCCATAAAAAAAGTTATTCATCAAAATGACATCAATACTTTTTTAAAACAACAACAATATGCTGGACCTTTTTCTTTTGTAGAATCAGTTTTAGACTATTTTAATTTTTCTTATAAAATTAGTTCAAATCAAATAGAAAATATCCCTGCTTCAGGGCGTGTCGTGATTATTGCAAACCACCCTTTAGGGGCGTTGGATGCTTTATCACTCATTCACCTCATCAGAAAAGTTCGTGCAGACATCAAAGTAGTAGCCAATGATATGTTAGCAGAGATTGAGCAGTTAAAGCCCCTATTGGTTGGGGTTAACAGTTTTGAGAATAACATTGCAAAAGCTTCTGTAAAAGAAATTCATAATTCTTTAGAAAATGAAGAGGCTCTTATTATCTTCCCATCAGGGGAAGTTTCACGTGCTAGACCCAATGGTGTCAAAGATACCCAATGGCATAAAGGTTTTTTAAAATTTGCATCTAAAAATCAAGCCCCTATTTTACCCATACATATTCGAGCAAAAAACTCAGCACTATTTTACACACTTTCCTCACTTAACAAACGTTTATCTTCTGTTCTTTTAGCTCATGAGATGTTTAAACAAAAAAATGGTTCACTTAACTTTACTATTGGGGAGAGTATTCCTTTTAAAAGTTTTTCAGGTCATCCTTTAGATACAAAATCAAAAGTAAAACTTTTTAAAAAACATCTATACCGAGTCGCTAAGGGGAAAAAAGGAGTTTTTACAACAGAGCGTTGTATCGCTCATCCTGAAAATAGACAAATACTTAAACAAGAGTTAGATTCTGTCGAAAAGCTAGGTCAAACCAATGATGGTAAACAAATATATCTTTATGAGTACACAAAAGGCTCTATTATTTTACAAGAAATCGCAAGGCTAAGAGAATTTACCTTTAGAAAAGTAGAAGAAGGCACAGGTAAAAAACGTGATAAAGATGAATATGACTACTACTATAAACATATTATACTTTGGGATGATGAAGCCTTAGAAATAGCAGGTGCTTACCGTATTGCTGAAAGTAATTATGTTTACGAAAACTACAATGTAGAAGGGTTTTACACAGACTCCCTCTTTCATTTTAACCCTAATTTTGAAAAATATTTAAACAACTCCATTGAGTTGGGAAGAAGTTTTGTACAACCTAAATACTGGGGAAGTAGAGCTTTAGATTATTTGTGGCAGGGAATAGGTGCTTATCTACATGAAAATTCTCATATTAAATACCTATTTGGAGCTGTAACCTTAAGTGGTTCTATGCCTAAATCTGCTCAGGAACTTATTATTTACTATTATGATAAATATTATGGAAAGCATCATCAACTACTAGAGCCAAAAAATAAATTTAAATTTTCTAAAAATGCCATAGATGATTTAAAGTATATTTTTGATGGAACAAATGCTAAAGAAGATTTTAAAGTCTTACGTGATCAACTTGATTATTATGGAACAACGGTTCCAACACTTTATAAACAGTATGCTGATTTATGTGATGAGGGAGGTATCTCTTTTATGGGCTATAATATAGACAAAGATTTTGGGGATTGTGTGGACAGTTTTATTTTGCTAGAGATAGATAAAATACAAGAGAAAAAGAAAAATCGATATATAAAACCGTCATAATCTAAGACACTGTTATAAACTGCTAACAGTGTTTTTATGCTTAGTGTTTTTATGCTT
>CACVAZ010000115.1:0-4686 GCA_902727995.1 uncultured Sulfurovum sp. | reverse complement strand
AGTGTTTTTATGCTTAGTGTTTTTATGCTTTACGTATACTATTCTAAAAATATCATATCCCCAAACTCTCTAGCGTAAGCGTAAAGCTCTCAGCGTTTTAGTCCCTACCTTACCATCTGCATAGAGTCTTTGTTCTTTTTGAAATTTTTTTACAGCTTTTTCAACATTTTTTCTAAAAATACCATCAATAGGACCTCTATATAGTCGTTCTTTTTTTAATGCTCTTTGCAATGCTTTAACGTGGATTCCACGGTCTCCTCTTTTTAAACTTTTAACAGCATGTTTTTTACCCTGAGCTTTCTTGTCTTTAACATGCTCTGATTTTTTCTTGTAATTTTTAACTTTAGGACTTTTTTTAGTGTCTCGAGTTTGATACTCACTTGCTGATTTTTTATCATGTACTCTGTCTTGATGCTGAGAATTAGCATTTAATGTTGTCATGCTTAATGTCCCTACTAGCGCTGTAATGGTTAATAATTTTAATGTTGTCATTTTATAATCCTTTAATTGTTTGATAAGCGTATTATAAACTCTGCACATTAATGAAGTTTTAGGGGTTTATTAATGAATATTAATACCTTTTTTAATCTCTAGTTCAACAATAACACCCTTATCTTTATTTTTAATGACTACTGTACCATCCATACTTTTTTCAATAATCATTTTTAAAATATACAAACCTATACCTGTTCCCTGCTTACTATGCTTGGTCGTAAAATAAGGATCAAAAATATGATCCATAATCTCCATAGGAATATTTCCTCCATTATTTTCAATGCTTATTAAAAAAGATTTTTTTCTCTCTCTTATGTCAATAATAATAAATGGATTTTTAACCTTTCTTTGAGATAAAGCATCAAGTGCATTATGAATGACAATTAATAAAATTTGTAAAAGTTCTGATTTATAGCTAACAATGCTTAAGTCACATTTAGAGTGATAAATGATAGAAACATTAGCATCAACTTGACACATAAGTAAGCTTTTTAATTCAGTAAATAGCTCATCAACTTTAATCCTTTCTAAATGCTTATCTTTTTTAAAGAAATTCATGAAATCATCAATGGTTTTTGATAAGTACTGCGTTAGCTTTTCTATCTCATCAAGATCTGATTCATAATTTAAAGTAACATTTGATTTTTTCAAATCTATGTCAAGTTTTAATACAATGCCATTAATAGCAGCAAGGGGTTGTCGCCATTGATGGGCAATCATGTTAATGGTTTCACCCATTGAAGCCAAACGATTCTGTCTACCTAATAATATTTCTTGATTTTTCTGTTCAACTTTCATCTTCTTGATTTGAGAAGCCAGTAAAATGATAATAAGTAAACTATCCACCATCATCAATACTTGAAAAGAATATTCAAGATAAACATCTTTATCCATCCAATTAAGATTCATCAAGATGAGAAATATCCCAAAGACAGAAATAATACTCCATGAAATTGCGTATAAAATTTCTAGTTTTCTTTTGTATTTATAGGCAAAATAATAAAGTAAACATTGCAGTAAACCAACATACAAAGCAATGGTTATGTTGATTAAATTAAAAAAAATCTCAGTATACTGAGCATTATCTATCGTTTTTGTAATAATTAAACCTAGCATGTAAAAAAGTAAAATAGAAGCTAATACTTTTAAGATAATCCGATATTTAGAGAGTTTTCTTCTCACTTCAAAAAGTTCAAAAATAAAATATAACATGCTAATCACAAAACAAATACTTCCTATACTCACTAATACAAAAGCCGTTTGAGGACTAAAATTTGTTAAGAGTTCAAAATAACCAAAGTAACTCCCTTGATAAAGGATTAAAAAAAAGGCATACCAAGTATAGTAAAAATAGGGTTGATACTTGGTTGTAAAATATAGGTTTAAACTATAGATAAGCATGGCAAAAATCGTAGCAAAAAATATACCTTGCAATAAATTATAAAGAGAACTCTCATAAACTACATAAGGATAAGTCTGCAATTCCAAAAGCAAATTAATACGATTAACATTTTTGATTTTGAAATAAACATCTAAGCATTCATTTTTTTCAATTTTTATGGGAAAAATACGATGAGAAGATTTAAAAGGGGCTGTTTTAGATTTTCTAAATTGATCATCAGCATCTTGTAATAAAATGTGACCATTTTTAAGCAAATAAAAATCAAGATTATACATGTATCCTCTCTCTGAAGAGAGGATATATTCTTGTTTGGAGTCAGTATTGTTTTTAAGTTTAAAGTGAATCCAATAAGGCTCATAAGTTGCACTTTTGAGTAACTTTTTGCTTTCTTTCCATTGGCTAAAAGTAGGGTCGGTGGGGATAAAAGTATCTTTCTGTTCATCGCTGTATTCATAATAGCTTAAAAGATCATATTTATTCTGATCTGTTAGTATGATAGTAGCTGACAAAAGGTATTGGGTACTTATAAGAAAGAGAACAAATATATATCTCAAAAATAACCTTTGAACACAAAATAGTTTATTTTTTATTTTAAAATATTATATCCATACCTTTCTATGCAATGCCTAAAAGTATCTATTCAAACAAGTAAGCAGTTTTTTATTCTTACCATTCATTCACCAATTCATTTAAACTTTCACGTCCATAAAAATCTAAATTTCCCCAACGATAAAAAATAATCTTCTCAGGTTGTTTCATTACTTCTTTTAAACCCTGTATACTCTGTAATAAAAGGTCTTTACTCACCTCATCAATGCGTATTTGATCTCCCTCATAAAGCAATCTTTTTTGAAAGTAGTGTGTTTTTGTCACTTCAAAAAGATGTTCTCTTATTTTTTTGAAATGTTCATTCAATCTCTGTTCACGAAGTCCCTCCATAATGCTAACCACTTCTCCAAAACGAATAATCGTTCCTTGTGAATAAAGAGCTAAAGCAAGGTTTAACGGCAAAGGATAATCCTCAAAATTATAATGATAACGCTTGGCTACCTCTAAGTCTAAAATATAATTTTTAGTCTCTAAGTCTTGAAAGTTGCTCATGTTGTAATACATAAGTACCCCATACGCTACAGGTGGTACACCCGTTTGTCTGTAATACTTAACTTGGTGTAAACGAATCGTCGCTGAAAGCTTTTTTCCACTCGCTTCCTCTAGCAATGTTAAAAACTCAAAATAAGACGATTTACTGCCTTTAGTCCAATCACAATCCACTTGAATTTCTTCATACATTCCTAATGGCATACCTGCTAAGAGAGTTAAAACTTTTTGTGCCATAGTAGAAGCGTTCATCTTTGTCCACAAGGAATTATCCAAATAGATAACAGGCACAATATTTTGAGGAACTTTACTTTTAAACCTCGTTTTATGAACCAATAAAGTATCAGAGTAAGAGATATCCAATACTTTTATATAGCTTGGTGGGTTAATACCTTCTTCTACCTCATAACTTGATTTCCAATAATAAAAGTCATGGCTAGTTTTTTGACTATTTTGTAAATAAATATATGCCAGTAAAATTAATATTACTGCACTTGGCAATAAGTGGTATTTTTTCATTTAGATTTTATTTATGTCCTCTAGTTCCTATTCGTTCAACCAATTCATTCATCTTCTCTCCACCAATATTATAGGCTTCACCAAATCCAAAAGTAGCTTCGCCATATATCGGTGTTAAGGCATAAAGATTAAAATCTTTCATCCCCATCAACATGCCCAATGTTCCACCCTCAAAACGTGCTTGAAACTTTGGCATCACTTCTTCATATCTTTTATTTTCTCTACTTATGATCTCGACATCACACTGTAAAGAGATTCTTCGACGTGCAAAGATATTGTCACTTTTTACTTCATCTTCTACAAAAAAAGCTGAAGCCTTTGGTCGTTCTTGCATGTTTTTAGCATGGGTTGCAATGTTTGAAATAAAAACATAAACAATCTCTTCATCATAATAAAACGGTGCATACGATGAAAAAGGATAGCCATTTTCACTCTGTGTTCCTAAAACTGAACTTTGAAATACTTCTAATAATTCGTTTAATTTTTTCATTTTAATCATTCCTTTAATCAAGTAACTCTTCAATTACTTCTATATAATTCTCTTTACTCTCAGAACCTGTAAACTTCTCTTTTGGTTCACCATTTTTAACAAAATAAACAGTAGGAACCGTTCTAATACCATATTTGTTCACAAGCTCTTTTTGTTCATCAACATTCACTTTTCCGACAATAATCCGTCCCTCATAAGTAGAAGAGAGTTCTTCAATAAGTGGATTAATCATTCTACAAGGTCCACACCATTCAGCCCAAAAATCTACTATCACGGGGATATCAGACCCCATAACCACTTCATCAAAATTTTCTTCTATCAATTCAATAATCCCAGACATACACTTTCCTTTTATTATTTTTATATTCTTTTATACTCTAGCATTTTAACATGGTTATTAAAATTTAAATCATACTTATTTACTGATCTTACGCTAAAAATATAAACCTACTAAAATATCAAGTATCAAACTCGTTAATGAAACCTAAGAAGCATGATAATTTATAACTAAAATGATATTAAGTATAATACTAAAAAAGAGCGACGAAGACAATTATCAAAGCTTTTAGGGCATGGATTAATTCCACCAGCATATACAACAGTCAGAAATGTATATTTAAATATAGATGTTGAAGCATTAAACAAAATGTTTGAAGATTGGTCACATGAAATAGCAAAAAGA
>CACVAZ010000114.1 GCA_902727995.1 uncultured Sulfurovum sp. | reverse complement strand
TCTACATCATGTCTAAACTATCTTTTAAAACTAAAATAATTTCTTCTATTTTATTACTTTTTATTTTACTTCTACTGCCTTCTAGAACACTTTTTACAGAATATATTCAGAAAAATGACAGGTATAATAAACAGTTAATAGGCTTACGCTATATTGAAGTACTTAATGGTTTTATAAGAACGGTACAGATTCACCGTACACTATCATTAAAATTTCTAGAAGAAAATGACAAAAACGTAGAGAATACTACTTTTTTAGAAAACCTTGAAGACAATGAACTTAAATTTCAGAATCAAAAAACAAACCTTATGAATTATGATGGAAAAAATTTAAATGTTTTAAGTTCAAATCAAAACTTTGCTAAAGCCATTGCCTCTTTTGAAATTATAAGACAAGAAAAATTTGACAAAATCACTTCCATTGACTCTGTATTTCAGACACATGGTGAAATTATTCACAAACTCATATTAACCATAGAGGAAATATCTGAATTAACCACTTTCTCCTCGAGTAAAGACCTAAGGGTTAACTATTTAGCAGCAATGCTCAAAGAAAAACTTCCCCTACTCAATGACTTTACACGACAACTAAGAGACACTTCATTTTCCTCCATTGAAAGTACTGAAGATCTACAAAGTCAACAATTAATTCTCTATAGTGTTTCACTCGATTTAAAAACTTTACAACAAATCTTAAAAAAGAATCACTTAATCTCCAATCTAAGCAATTACCACGCCCTAGAAGGACAAGTTAGCAATGTAACTCATAAAATAGATCAATTGCTCCATATTATAAACCATACCATTATCAATGAGCTAGAAGAACAACTAAACAACACTTACTTTCTAGATAAAGTAACTTCGAGTATTGCGTCTCAGGAGACACTTTACTCAATGTTTAATTACACCTACAAAGATGCTGTTAATGAATTAATTGATGCATCAGTACATAAACTTTGGTCTTTACTTATCTTGTTTTTTATTATTATATTAATTGCCTTTTACATTTTCATAGCCTTTTACTACTCAATCACTGGAAACTTAAAAAAACTACAAACTGCTTCAGAAATGATTGCTGATGGTAAAACAAAAATAAAACTTGATGTTGACAAACACGATGAGATTGGCGATGCCCTTTTGGCATTTAATACCATGAGTGAAAAGTTAAATGAAAATATCTCTTTTTTAGATGGATATAAAACAGCCATTGACACATCAAGTATTGTCTCTAAAACAGATACAAGGGGTATTATTACTTATGTTAACAAAATGTTTTGTGATGTCTCAGGCTACACAGAAAAAGAGCTTTTAGGGCGTTCTCATAATATTGTACGACATGAAGATAACTCTGTAGATATTTTTGAGAACATGTGGGGAACCATACAAGCAAAAAAGATTTGGAAAGGCACACTCAAAAACAAACATAAAGATGGCACTGCCTACATTGTTAATGCTACCATTCTTCCTATTTTAGATTCTAACAATAATATTTTAGAATACGTAGGTGTTAGACATGACATTACCGAGCTAGAGCGAAGTAAAGAAGAAATTAAGCAACAACGTACAGACTTTTTAACAGGACTCGACAATAGAAATCAACTTTTATTAGATTTAAAAATTGCCATTAAACCTATCGTCTTTTATTTAAACATCGATGATTTTTCAGGGTTTAATGATTTTTACGGTTCAAATATTGGGGACTCCGTACTCATAAACATGGCTGACACCTTAAGAAAACTACAACAGTTTGAAGAATTTAAACTCTATAAACTCCAATCAGATCAATTCATTCTTCTTTTTCAAGAAAATCAATTCATCAATAAAAACTTCCAAACTTTCTTTACCGAACTCTTTGAAGATATCGAAAAAAATATTTCAACCATTAATTTAGAAAATCAAAACCGTATTAGTATCACCGTTACAGGAGGCATCGCGAGTTATTATGCCAATGACAATTATCAAAATCTTATTTTATATGCAGATATTGCACGAAAGAAAGCCCAAGAAAGACAAAAAAAGTTTTTACTCTTTGATCATACCATGCGTAAAAGTGAGAATTATGCACAAAATATTGAGTGGATTAAGAAAATTAAAGAAGCTATCCATGAAGATCGCATTACAACTTACTACCAAGGCATTGTAGATAATCAAACAGGGAAAATTGCCAAATATGAAACACTCGTAAGAATGCTAGACTATGAAGGTCACCCTCTTTCTACCTTTACCTTTTTAGAAATTGCCCAAAAGGCAAAACTCTACCCTCAGGTGACAAAAATTGTTATAGAAAAGGCACTAAAAACATTTGAGAATCGTGATAACATTGAGTTTTCAATAAACTTAAGCATCGATGATATTTTATCAGAAGAGATAACCCATTTTATCTATGATAAATTAAGCAACTATTCCAACGCTAAAAATATTATTTTTGAAATTACTGAATCAGAAGAAGTAAGTGACTATAAGATAATCAATAAATTTATTAAAGAAGTGAAAAAGTATGGTGTTAAAATTGCGATTGATGATTTTGGTTCAGGTTATGCGAACTTTGAACATATCATCAATATCAATGCAGATTTCATTAAAATAGATGGCAGTCTTATTAAAAATATCAACACAGATAAAAATGCAGCGATTATTACCGAAGCTATTATTTCTTTCTCTAAAAAACTAGGCAGAAAAACGATTACTGAATATGTGCATAACAAAGAAGTTTACGAAATAGTAAAAAAACTTGGTGCTGACTATTCACAAGGCTATTACTTCGCAAAGCCTTCTCCAAAAGTGACGTAAAATACTGCTTTTACAGACTTATATTAATTATTGTTTTTTTACACATTTACTGAAGTTAAGTAATAATAAATCTAAACTATAAATAACAACTTAAGTAAAAAATTATATTGTTATTTTAACTTTAGGCTTATCTAGTCTAAATAATTAGTTATAATTTATCTATGAAAAGATTATTATTAACTTTAATTATATTATTATCAAGTGTACCTTTAAGTTCAGGTGATATTGATGGCATAAAACCTTTTTTTGATAAAGTTTATAGAACCGAAAGAATTGGGGATTCCTACCATTTCTTACTTTTAGATAAAAAGGGTAACTACTACCACCTATTTACCAATAAAACAGATACCCTAACGGCAAATGAATTAAAGTCTTCAAAACTTCTAACGATTTTAAAGAAAAAACAGTCTTGGGGGAAAGCCTTTCCAAAAAATGGAGTTTATACCGTGAGTAAAGGTAAACTTTACACCAAACTATTATGGAACCCAATTAAAGTTCTTGGAAAAGATAAAATAAAATACTTAAACAAAACCTTCTACATTCACTAACTCAAAGCAAATTTTTAGTTACAATAATCTTTATGTTACACTCTTTATATAAGGATTACTATTTATGCATGGATTTTACCGAGTTGCTGCAGCTGTCAACAAAACGATTGTTGCCAATCCCGAAGCAAATGCCATTGAAGTCTTAACGCTTCTTAGCCAAGCAGAACAACAAAATGTTACTATTAGCGTTTTTCCAGAACTTACTTTAACAGGCTATACAGCTGGAGACCTCTTTTTAAATCAAACACTTATTCAAAAACAATATGATGCTTTAGCATCAATACTCATAGCTTCAGAAGAAATTAGCACCGTTGGTATTTTAGGATTTGCCCTACTTCAGCATAACCGACTCTACAACACAGCCGTCATTTTTCAAAAGGGAAAAATACTCGGCATTGTTCCTAAATCTTATCTGCCCAATAAAAAAGAGTTTTACGAAAAACGACAATTTAACTCAGGCATAGGCATTCAAAATCAGAGCATCGATCTTTTTAATCAAAAAATTCCTTTTGGTACAGATTTACTATTTAAGAGTAAAGATGAAATTTTATTTGGTGTAGAAATCTGTGAAGATCTTTGGACAATTACCCCTCCGAGCAATCAAATGGTAGCGAATGGAGCAAACCTCATTTTTAACCTTTCGGCAAGTAATGACCTTGTTTCAAAAGCCGAGTACCGTGAAGAGTTGGTAAGAACCCAAAGTGCTAGAGGTATGTGTGCTTATGTTTATGCTTCTTCTGGTGTGGGTGAGTCCACAACGGACACAGTTTATGGAGGTCATGCCATCATTAGCGAATATGGATCCACCTTAAAACAAAATGAACGTTTTAACAGGCAAAGTCACCTCACTACTGCCGACGTGGACATTCAACGCTTAAATTGGCTACGCCTCAATGAATCAGGCTATTGTGATACAGTCACAAGCCCTTTTAGAAGTATCTTGCTAGAAGCGATGCCAACTATTAAAAAACTCATACGTTTTATCCCTGCTACGCCTTTTGTTCCTTCTAAATTTCAAGAAAAGACAAGTAGATGTCATGAAATCATCAACATACAAGCCCATGCACTCATCAAGCGTATGACACATACGAATATTAAAAAAGCCATTATCGGTATTTCTGGTGGACTCGATTCTACCCTTGCCCTACTTTCGACCC
>CACVAZ010000113.1:19465-22559 GCA_902727995.1 uncultured Sulfurovum sp. | reverse complement strand
ATGAAAGCCGATAAGACAGGTCTTAAAGCCATGAATTTTTGTGCAACAAAAGCAGATGAGTTAACCAAAGAAATCAACACTAAACTTCCTAAAGGAGTACTAGTTAGAAGAACAGCCCTTAAAATAAGAGCCGAAAATAATAAACCTGATGCTTTAGATACTGCTGTTATGCAAAGTATTATTGCAGACATGAATAAAACGAATGTTAATTTAAACAAAGCACTTATGGTTGAAACACCGAGTATGCATAGGGTTTATAAACCTCTCTTTGTTGTTCCTGCTTGTATGAAGTGTCATGGAAATGAGACAAGCATCAACACCGAAGTTCAAAAATCAATTGCTAAAAAATATCCTAATGATACGGCTATTAATTTTAAACTTGGAGACTTAAGAGGTGTTGTCGTTGCTGAAATGATGAAGTAAACCTATCATCAAGGGGTTAAAGTTATGCTTTTTGTATGACCTTAACCTCATCACCTACAGCAATTCTTCCATAATCTAGAGGACGTACAAAAAGACCTCGTTTACCTTGAATCAACTCAGGTAATTCAGGTGCCAAAGCATAAAGATAGCCATACGACTCACAAATCTCGGTAACCTCTAAAAGTGTTTCTCCTAATTCTATGACATCACCTACCTTTAAATCGTAAAGATCAACATCCACATGAATACTTTCCATGAGTACCCCTTGCTCAATCACAATATCAGCTTCTTCTGCAATATCATACGTTATTTGAGAAGTTAGTAACATCACTCGATCAGTAGACGTTTCATAATTCATGTCTCCTATAATTCCATCAGGGTCACAATCAAAATCTTCACAGGTCATACGATGCCCTAAACGCATCATGTCAGGCATTGTCATGTACAGTGCTAAAACTTTTCCATTAGACATTTTTTATCCTTTAATATTAATTGAGAGATACTATCACAAATGGGGTTAATGTTGAGCTTTATACGCAGTTTTAAATAGGTCTATTGCCATAAGAACCCCTACTCTACTGATAACTTAAAATAATAAATTTTATTGTGGGAATTTTTAAAAAGTGGCTCCGGATGTTGGATTCGAACCAACGACCAAATGATTAACAGTCATCTACTCTACCACTGAGCTAATCCGGAACAGAAATCGAAATGTATTTTTTATGGCTCCGGATGTTGGATTCGAACCAACGACCAAATGATTAACAGTCATCTACTCTACCACTGAGCTAATCCGGAACAATCAATTTAAAACTAATTCTTAAATTGGAGTGCAATTATAGGCAAAAACTGCTTTCATGTCAAGAGTTTTTTTCTCTTTTTTTTCTATACTCAACTCTTTTGTACAAAAAAGTCATAGCCACTGCAAGTTTCGATTTCAATCTCATTTTTATCCACTAATATTTGTAGTCTAGCTTGACTCTCTTTGTCAAATAATACTTCAACATCTGCTAAGGTAAGAGGACGTTTTTTTATGGTTTCAAGAATATCATCAGAGGAATAATGTGATGGCTCACCTGTAACCATTTTTCTTGTGGCAATGTAAATAGGTAGCGTTGCATCAAACTTCAAAGAGATTTCTCGTAAAGCTTCATAAGACAAGGGTTCAACATAATAAGCAGGTGGTCTATCAATCGTTCCTATGTCAATACGTGTGGGTTTTAACACTAATAAATACTCATTTAAAGCTTCTATCTCTTCATCATTATCATTAAGTGCTTTAACAATAAGTATTTCAATAATTAAAGGTTTGAAAAACTTCTCTTTAAAGCTTAACATCCCCGATTTAATCTCTTCAACCTTGACCCCTTGATGGGCTCGATCGAGTCGTTTTAAACAACGTCCTGTTGCACAATCTAAAGAAAGCTTCACGGTATCAAATTTTTGCAGTGCCTCTTGAATATGTATTTCATGGATATTTGCAGCATTGGAAAGAATCAGTGTCTTAATAGTTCCCTTAACTTTGTTAATCTCATCCATAAGTTCAGATAAGTGAGGATAAAGTGTGGGTTCACCATTGGCAGTAATGGTTAAAACATCAATATCTTGATGCTCCCCCAAAGTAGCATTTAATGCGTTCATAATCTCTTGAACAGAGATTACATCTTCATAGCTACCCATCGTTTTTGCAGGAGAGAGTTCACAATAAAGACAATCAAAATTACATTGCTTCTTTGAAGGACTAAGATCAAGGCCTAAGGATTTTCCAAAACGTCTAGAATTAACGGGTCCAAATATAATATTCATACTAAAAGCTTAAAGTTCTTCAACACTTTCCATAAGTACTTCAATAATATCTGACATCGTTAAAATACCTAAAAGCTCATTGTTGTCAATCACCAATAAACGTTTAATACTAGAATTAACCATCATTTTAGCTGCATACTGAACAGCTAACTTTCCAGAAACTGAAACAGCTGGCATGACAGCAATGTCATAAACATTGAGTAAATCAATGTCTCCATCTTCAGCCACAATACTTTGTAAGATATTTTTGAAAGTGACCAGTCCATAAGCACCATTCTCATCATTTTTCTCAACAATAACAGAACGTACCTTATTCTCTTTCATCAATTTCAACGCACTTCGTACGGTTGACATAGGAGAGGTTTGTATCAGTTTCTCTGTTGGAGTCATTACATTTTCAACTAGCATCTAATGTTCCTTTTTAAATATTTTAAAATAGATTTTAACACTTTAATCTATATCATTGACTTAATATTGTCTTCAAATTTGTGTAATTCATTGGTATCCAATCCTGCAACATGACTTAAGGGTAAAGTAAAAACTAAACCACCATTTTTAGCATTGTCTAAATCAAACTTAAAACGTATTGCTTTCATTACTTTCATGGACAACTTACGAGGAAGTACAAATAAAAGTACGGAAACATTTTCTTCTAAGGTTAACCCAAAAAAAACTTTTTTCTCTTCTAGTCCAATATTTTTCCCATGGATAATAGTTACACCACCTGCCCCAGCCTCTTTTGCCACATCAATGGCTGCTTCTTCGTCTTTATCTTCAATAATCGCGACCAGTGCCGTAAACTTCATCTTTATTCCTTCTCTAGTTGTTTTTTCTTGTACTCAGCATATATTCCATAAGCCATCAC
>CACVAZ010000113.1:8170-19365 GCA_902727995.1 uncultured Sulfurovum sp. | reverse complement strand
ATGCCCCAAAAAATATCTAATAGGACAAAAGATCCTACTTCAACAACTTCTTTTGTATTTGAAGTAACCGTTGAAATAGCCGTTATAGCCGTTGAAACATCTCCAGCCATAGAGTAAACAACAATTCCATAAACTTGTACAAATATCATCGGTGTTAAAGAAGCAAAAGCAATCAGTCCAAATCCATCAATCACAGGATTACGCCCTTTAATACTTGATGCCAATCCAATTCCAAGTGCAGCAACCAAGGGTACAGTTACTGTTGAGGTAGTTACTCCTCCACTATCATAAGCTAAACCAATAATCTCAGGAGGAGCAAAAAAAGTTACCACGACCACAAGAATATAACCTGCAATAATATAATACTGAATAGGGTGTCCAAGAAGAATACGTAAAGTTCCAAGGGCAATAGCAAAACCAACAGAGAAGGCAACGGTCATTCTCAGCCAAAAGGCATCTACTAAGCCTCCTGAAATAACAGCAGCTTTATCAGCAATGGCAATTAGTGCTGGTTCAGCTACTGTGGTTGAGAAACCAATGGTAAAAGCAAAAAGTAAAAGCCAAAAAGTTGACCCTTTTTTAGCAAAATCAATGGCTAAATTTTCACCGATGGGAAAAATTCCTAATTCTAAGCCTCTAATAAAAAGTGCTAAACCTACAGCGACTATGGTTAGTCCAATGACAATTGAACTTAAATTTTCAGGCATAACTTGGATAATAAAAGTTTGAAAAAATGCCACAACAATAATAATAGGAAGAAGATCTTTAAAAGAATTTTTAAGATCTCCAAGAAATATTTTTATACTTTCATTCATAAGTAAAAGTATACGATAACCTTAGCCATTGTACAAATAAATTGATAAAGCTTTTAATTTTTACTTATAACTGTAACTTATTGAATTTATACTTATACATTATAAAACAAATTTAAGTATTTTACAACTCGATACAGCTTCCAATACCAGCAGCCGTTAAAACTTCAAGTAAAATAGAATGTTCAACTCTGCCATCAATAATATGTGCTTTTTTAACCCCTCCACGTAATGCTTCAATACAAGCATCGACTTTAGGAACCATTCCACCATTAATTGTTCCATCCTTTTTTAAGGCATTGGTTCTTTCGATGTCCATTCTAGAAATCAATTCCATATTTTGATCTAATACCCCAGCCGTATCCGTCAAAAAGACAAGTTTTCGTGCTTTTATAGCAATTGCCACTTGACTTGCAGCCAAATCAGCATTAATATTAAATCCAGGATGTCCTACATTCGCTGAAGCTGCAATGGGTGCAATAACAGGAACAAATCCATCATCAAGAATATTACAAACCATCTCAGGATTTACATTTTGAATAATGCCTGTGTAACCAAAATTCTCAAAATCTTTAGGAATGGCTTCTAAGAAATTTGCATCTTTACCAGAAATACCAATGGCTTCTCCCCCTTGATTATTTAATAAAGAGACAATCTCTTTGTTAATCGACCCAGAAAGTACCATTTCAGCGATACGCATAACTTCTTTGGTGGTTACTCGTTGACCATCAACAAACTTTGTATCTACCCCCAAATCATTAAGCATATCCGTAATGGCTTTTCCCCCACCATGCACAATAATTGGTTTCATTCCTACGGTATGTAAAAGTACAATATCTTGTGCAAACTTTTGCTTTAACGTTTCAGAAGTTTGTGCTGACCCTCCATACTTAATAACTATTTTTTCATCTCTAAATTTTTTGATATAAGGTAAAGCCTCTAAAAGTGTCTTGACCACATCGATTTTATCTTGCATTTTTGTATTCCTCTGTATATTCATGAATATTTTCTAAAATTTCATTTTTAATTTTTAATTCTAACTTCATCACTGACAAAGGTAACTTAAAGTCTTTCATCTTTACTTCATCTTTTTGCGTTATTAAAAGGGAAGTAGCACCCAATTCTAAAAATTTCTTTTCTAATATATCTTCATCAAAATAAGCATGATCCTCTAAATAAATTTTATTAATTACCCCTTTAGGTAAAAAATTATTTAGCCTTTCAGGGTTTGAAATAGCTGTTACCAACAACATTTTTTCTGTCTTATTTTCTATTTCAACTACTCTATTAAAATCTTTTTCTTCATATAAGGCTAAATCAGCCCAATATTTCATTAAAAAGAACTCTCTAAATGGTCCAGCAGGAAACGTAAAATAGTTTTTAATGGTTTTTGGAAAAAGTAAAATTTCATATTTTCTAATGTTTACTCTATTAAAACCATCATCTAAAAAAATTACTTCTGCACCCTCTAAAATGGCTTTATCTATGGCATATTCACGATTTTCACTTACGATAATTGAAGCCTTAGTTAATGATTTTGCCATTAACATTGCCTCATCACCAGATGTAAAAACATCTGTTAATATCTCACCTTTTCTACTCACTTCAACTAAACCTTTACTTTGTCTGCCATAACCTCTTGAAATAATTGTTGCATTCTCATATTGTTTGGCTAAAGCAATCACAAAAGGGGTTTTTCCTGAGCCACCGACTGTTAAGTTACCAATACTGACAATAGGAATGGCATAAGATTTTTGAAAAATAAAAATACGTCTAAGTAACATAAGAAAAGCATAGAAAAAGGATAAGGGAGAAAGAAATAAGATTAACACCCAGTCCAAAGGACGGGGTTCAAAAAAAAGTCGCTCAAAAAAAGCACTAAACTTAGATGTGTGCATTCGCAACTTTTTTAATTGCTTCACAAACACGTTTAACTTCTTCATTTGTTAGCGATGCATACATCGGTAAAGACATAACACGCTGAAAACAACCAAGTGCGACAGAGTAATCAAATACTTTCATTGAATATTTTTGTTTGTAATACGCTGTTAAGTGTAAAGGCATATAATGTACAGAAATATTTATCCCTTCATTTTTAAGTTGCCCAACAAAATGATCACGATTCTTATCAATTTCAACAATATATTGAGAAATAACAGTATCATTGCCAAGTTGAGGTAAAGAAACATGGTTTATACCTGAAAGCTCTTGAGTGTACATTTTAGCAATCTCTTTACGTCTACGTAACGTTGCCTCTAAAGCCTCAAATTCAGCCAAACAATACGCTGCTTCTATTTGACTTAAATCATATTTCCATCCAATATCAACAACATCATAAATATAATTTACAGAACCATAAATATCACAATGTCTATTTTTCATACCATGAAAACTTAACAATTGGGCTCTAGTATGAACACTCTCTTCTTTACAAATAAGAATACCACCATTAACCGTAGAGTTACATAAGTGAGGAGCAAATGAAAAAATAGTAATATCAGCCCCTGTATTCCCAATGTACTTACCATTATACTTAGCCCCTAAGGCATTTGAAGCATCCTCTATAACCTTTACTTTATATTCACTAGCCAGTGCATAGACAGCTTCTAGATCAACAATGTTTCCTGCCATATGATTTAAGACAATGGCTTTAAGCTTTTTACTTTTATTCTTTTGTAATGCAAGTTCTAAATTCCCTAAGTCTATGTTGTAATCTTTCCCTTCGATATCAACAAATATAGGTTCAGCATCAAAGTGCCTAACAGCTTGTGGAACTGAGGGAAAAACATTAATACTACAAATAACTTTGTCTCCTCTTTTAAAGTCCAAAGCACACATGGCAAGATGCAATGCAGCCGTTCCACTCGTTACAGCAAGAGCATTATCACAGCCTATAAATTTTTTAACAGCATTCTCCAGTTTTTCAACTTTCCTATTATCTGAAAAGTTTAAAACATCATCTATATATTTTTTTGTATTTTCTTGAATTGATGGTTTATAAAACTCTATTGTATTTTGCATTTTCTTCACTTTTTTTGATTTTATACTAGATGATTATACTCTATTTATGTTAAATCTATTGTTAAACATATTACATTTAATAATGTTTTTTTTAATTATTATAATAATAATTCGTCTATTATATATATTTTTTAAAATTTAATCAAGTATTATCCTCATTTACACTCTACATTACCCAATAGCCTAATTTCGCTACAAGAGAACCCTGCTTTCTTTCTAGCTTCAGCATTTACATGGGGTCTATGCTTCTCTAATATCTTGTATTTGTCTAAAATTTCAAAATAAATATTAATATCTTTGTTTTCTAAGTGACATAATTCTTTAAACCAATAATCACCTTTTTTAACATGGTCAATCTCTTCCACATAAATAATTTTTAAAATATTAATAAGTTCTTGCACGTTTACAAGTTTTCTTTTATTCTCAAGTTTTTTTAATATTTGAGGGGTAACATCTAAGCCACTTGCTTCATAATATCGAGGAATAATTGCCATTCTATCTAAATGATTTTCAGCTGTATTCATAGAGGCATCAAAAAGTCCTGAGTGTACGGAGAAGTCACCATAAGAAAAACCTAATTGATGTAAAAGCTTTTCTAGCATTTGATAATGTCGTATTTCATCTTTAGCGACATTAAGCCAATCTAGCTTATAGGCTTGTTCCATTTCAGCATAACGATAAACAGCATCCAATGCCAAGTCAATCGCAGAGTACTCAATATGTGCAATAGCATGAACTAAGGAAGCTAGACCCTCTTTGGTATCAAAATCTTTGCGTGTTTTTAATGCTCTAGGCTCAACAATTTTACACTTACTTGCATAAGAAGGTATTTCAAAGAGCTTAGCTTTAAATTTTGGCTCAGCTATCAATTCATTTTGGCTACAATACTCGAAACATTGCTCTGTTAATTTCTCTTTGGAAGCGATAGAATCACTCTCTATCGCTTCTTCTAAAACTTTATAAAAATTCATGGCAATATTATAACCTAAAGGCATCATAATGGAAATTAAACTTCAACCTATGGGAGCGACCCAAACAAACTGTTACATTGTAACGGTCAACAATAAAGACCTAATCATTGACCCTGGCATGGGTGCAATGCAATGGATACGTGACAATACGTCTAATCCCATTGCCATACTCAATACTCATGGACACTTTGACCATGTTTGGTCTAATGATGCCGTACAAAATGAATTTAATATTCCTCTTTATATTCCAAAAGATGATTCTTTCATGTTAGAGAAGTGTCCTCTAGGACAGAATGTTCCAATATCAACAGCTGACTACTTAGTTGAAGATGATGAAAAACTCAATATCCAAGGCATAGAAATTCAATACCGTAAATTTGCAGGGCATACTCCGGGGAATTCTATTATAGAAATTAAAGATGTTTGGTTTTCAGGAGATTTTCTTTTTGAACAATCAATTGGACGGTGGGATTTTCCTTTTTCATCAGGGGAAAAAATGGTAAAGAGTTTAGAAAAAGCCATGAAAATAGAGAGTGACTTTACCATCTATCCAGGTCATGGTATGAGTACTACTTTAAAACAAGAACAAAAAATCATGTCTTATTGGATAGAGACGGTTAAAAGCTCGTAGGGTGTTTTCCCATGGAAACACCATCTTATAGATGTTCTATACTTTTATTTCATACCGGTTTAAATTTAACGGTGTTGTCGGGGACAACACCCTACTTTTCATATGAAAATTTATAACCACGCCGTCTTACGGTATGGATCACTTGGAAACCAAGAATACTCTTTAAACGTTTTCTAATTTGATTAATAGCCACTTCAACGGTATTGTCTGAAACATACTCTGGTTCTTCCCAAAGTGCATTAATGATTTCGTCTTTTGAGAAAACTCTGTCTTCTCTAAGTGCTAAATAAGCCAAAATATCAAATGTCTTACCATTTAAAGAGACAATTTTATCGTCATATTCAATCTTTTTATTCGCAATATCAATGACAAGTTTACCAACATCAATCTGGGTTCCGAAAAGCTTTCTCATGTTTGATAACACACGTACAGCAATCACTTCAGTTGAATCAATAAAATTAACCATAACATCATCTACGCCCAAATCAAAAAGTGGAATTTGATTTTTTGCATTAGCTGTCAAGACAATAATTTTTGTCTCTCTTTTTTTCTTTTTTACTTCATTACTGTACTTCTCTAAAGTATATTTTTCACCTTCATCTACAACAATAATTAGCTCATAATGGCGAAAATCTGTAAAGTTGGTTGCATCATATAAATCTTTCGCAACATCAACAATACAAATAAAATACTTTTCAAGCTCAACTTCTAATTCTTTAACGAATTCATCATCAAACCCAATGGTTAATATTCTCATTTTTATCCCATAAATTTATTAAAAAATGTAATATACATATTAATAACAAAATAATATTATTTTATAAGTTTAGTAATTTTTAAGAAACTACTTATATATCTTTAATTATACCTTATTTTAGAGAATTTTGAGAGTTTTTTTTCTGTTCATGCTATTTTTTCAATCTTTTAGCCTTTATATAGACTCTTTTAGGTGCAGGATAACCCTCAACTGTTTTATTTTGATTCTCTTTGTCTAAAAAATCATCTAATGACTGACTATTAATCCATTCTGTTTTTCGCTGTTCTTCATGCTCTGTCTTCACAATGGCGAGGACTTCTATCTCTTTAAATCCTGCTCTATAACACCAGTTTTTTAAAGCAGAAACCGTTGGAATAAAATAAATGTTTCCCATTTTAGAATAACGATCTCTTGGGGTTAAACAAATATCATCATCACCATCAATCATAAAAGTATCTAATATAAGCTCTCCACCTACATTTAAACCTTTATAAAGTGACTTCAACATAGTAATGGGATCAGATCTATGATACAACACTCCTAGACAAAATAAGACATCAAATTTATGCTCATAAAATGCTACATGTTCTATGCCTAAAAATTCATAAGTAATATTACTCTGTATAAAATGATCTAAAAATTTAAATTGACAGTAAGTAATAGCAGAGGGATCAAAACCAATTAAACGCTTAGGCTCATCCTCCATCATTCTAAATAAATAATAACCATTGTTACAGCCAATATCACCTACTATTTTATCTTTTAAATTAAAGTGAGGGCGAAGTAAATTGTATTTTAAATTACTTTTCCATTCAGCGTCAATAAATGTTTTAGAAACTTGGAAAGGTCCTTTACGCCAAGGATGCATCAATTTTGCTGTATTATAAATAAATTCTTCTTCTTCTGCTGAAAATTTATCAAAAAAGATTTCAACGGTATCATTTAATTTTATTTGAGGGTTTTGAGAAGTTGGGAGAGCTTGTATCGCTTCCCAATAAGGTTTTATGTTTTTCCAGTCAAGGCATTTTAAACGCTCTTGACGTAATATATCAAGATTCATTATTACTTAACAATAGCCTTTTTTATAATTTGTTTATCTAAAGGTCTATCAGCCATACCTGTTTTTGTATTTTCAATCTTTTCAACTGATTTTTGTCCTGAAAGTACTTCACCAAAAATAGTATAGCCACCATTTAAGAAAGGAGTTGACTCCGTTGTAATAAAAAATTGGCTTCCATTGGTATTGGGTCCATGGTTCGCCATTGCCAATAAAAAGGGTCTATCAAAAACAACATTCGCTTTATGTTCATTGACAAATTCTTTTTTCCAAATAGATTCTCCACCTCTACCTGTTCCAGTAGGGTCACCACCTTGAATCATAAAATCTTTAATAACACGGTGAAAAATAAGACCATCAAAATAACCATCTTTAGCATGGGTTACAAAATTTTCAACAGCTAAGGGTGCTACATCTGGAAACATTTTGAGTTCAATATTACCTTGATTTGTCTCTAAAATCACAATAATATCTTTTGATTTTGAATCATCTTTTACAGCCGATACTATAGTACTAGCACTTGAAGTACTATTTGTATCTTTGGCATTACAACCTGTTAAAAAGACCATAGCCGTTAGGACTATTCCTGTAATTATTTTTTTCATTTATCTCTCACTTTCTAATTAATTTTACCGAGCATATTGAATTTCACGTTTTTCACGAATAACATTCACTTTAATTTCACCAGGGTATTGTACCTTATTTTCTATCTCTTTGGCAATTTCTTTAGACAACAAATAGACAGTAGCATCATCAACTTTTCCAGCATCCACAAAAACCCTTATCTCTCGACCTGCATTAATGGCATAAGCATCTAGAACACCTCGTTTTGCAAGTGCTATCTCTTCTACTTCTTTAACCCGTTTTACAAAACTTTCTAATACTTCACGTCTAGCACCTGGTCTTGAAGCTGAAAGAACATCTGCTGCACAAACAGCTGCTGATTCTACCCCATCTGGTTCTTCATAGCCATGATGTGCGTAAATGGCATTAATCACCGTTGGATGCTCATTGTGACGCTTACAAACATCCACACCTAAGTCAACATGATTTCCTCCATGTTCTTGAGTTAAGGCTTTACCAATGTCATGAAGAAGTCCAGCTCTTAAAGCTAACTTTTCATTCCCCCCCATTTCTACAGCCATAATGGCTGCTAATTTGGCAACCTCTAAAGTATGTGCCAATGCATTTTGACCGTAACTTGCACGGTATCTCATGCGACCGAGTAAACGCATTAACTCTTCATGCATTGGATAAAGACCCAACTCAAGAACAATACTTTCACCCTCTTCTAAGATTTTCTGTTCAAATTCAGATTCAACCTTTGCATGGACTTCTTCAATTCTACCAGGATGAATTCTTCCATCATCAACCAATATTTTAATGGTCTCTGTAGCAATGGCTCTTCGATAAAGGTTAAAGTTTGAAACAAGAATAACCCCAGGCGTTTCGTCAATAATAATATCAACACCCAAAAGCTGTTCCAAGCTTTTAATATTTCGTCCTTCTTTCCCAATGATTCTTCCTTTATGCTCGTCTGAAGGAAGATTAATAATGTTCATTAAACGTTCACCTGCAAACTCACCTGCATAACGCGTAACGGCTTGGGAAAGTATGTAGTTTGCTTTTTTCTTAGCTTCTTGTTCTGCTTCTTTTTCATATTTTTTCACAGTTAGGGCAAATTCTAATTTAGATTCATGCTTCAACTCTTCTAAAAGATATTTCTTAGCTTCATCTTGGGTCATAGAGGCTGATTTTTCGAGTAAAGCAATACTTTTAGCTATCTCTTCTTTCTTTTCATGCTCCAAATCATTTAAAACATTTTCTTTCTTTTCTAAATTCTCTCTAAGCTTTAAAATATCATGCTCTTTTTTAGACAATGATTGCAATTCTAATTCTAATTCTTTACGTTGTTTAGTAATATCCAAATCTTTATTTTGAAATTTTCTTTCTAATGAAATCTCATTTTGCTGAATTTGTACACTCGCTTCGTGTAATTTATGTTCAGCTTCATACTCTATAGCTTTTGCTTTTGCTTTTGCTTCACTCTCTAAATGTTTAAACTGCTTTTTATGTACGTTATTCATTATGAAATACGTTATGGCAATACCAATCATCATTAAAAACAGTACGACTAATATATTCTCTGTCATTCTTTCTCCTTCTAAGGAGCCTAAACCCTTGATTTTCGTTTTAAATAATTTTTTTGATGACAATTTCCAGGGGTTAAATAATCTAAACCCTTAACATCATGATCATCTGTAATAATTTTAGATGAAACACAATATTCTCTTCCTACAAACAAAATTTTATGAATTCTTTTATGATTTTTTTCAAAAAATCTATCATAGAATCCTTTCCCGAATCCTACTCTTCTTAATGTCTCATCTGTTCCAATTATAGGAACAATGGCTAAATCTATCTTATGTTTATATTTATTTGTATTTTCAGGTTCTTTTACACCAAATTGTTTTTTATTTAAAGGCAGTCTATATTTTACCAAGCTGAAGCTTTCACCCTCCATAAATGGTACTAAAAGCGTTTTTTTCTCTTTTTTAAGCCTAAAAGATAAATCTGATATATTAACTTCAATTTTTAAAGGAATATATAGCATTATAATTTTTTGCTTTTGCTTTTTGATGAGCTTATAAAGCGTATTACTCAGGTCTTTATCAAGCTTATAGGTATTAATATTCCTATTGCTTTTTGCTCTTTCTATACAAATTTTTCTAAAAGTCTTTTTATCCATAATTATACACTTTATATTTTTTTGATATAATCACCAAAATTTACTTACAAAAGACATTAGAGTACATGAAAAATAAGTTTTATTTAATATTAGTTCCCCTAATCTTTATATTATCTGCCTGTGAAGACAAACAACAAAACAACGAAAAATTTACAAGTGACACTCAACTTACTAAAATAGTTATTGAAGAAACGAGTTTTAGCTCAAAAGCTACAGCAAAAGAATACCATTATGAGTTTAAAAATTTAAAAGGTCAACTAAGTATCTTAGATATTAAAAATGATATTTACAATTTTAAGAACATTAAACAATCCATTGTGATTGTTAATATTATGTCAACTTGGTGTCCTCCTTGTAGAGGGCAGATACCTCACTTATCTAAACTTCAACAAACATTTAAAGAAAATCTTTTTATTATGTCAACCCTTGTTCATGATGATATAGAAAAAGAAAAACTAGAAAAATTTATTATTGCACAAAAAGTACTTTATTATGTATCTGTCAGCCAAAGCGAAAATCTAAAATTTGTAGACATGCTAACCCCTAAACTTGGGCTAAATAAAGATTTCCCTATGCCATTAACCGTGGTTTTTGTTCGAGGAAAATACTTTACCCACTACGAAGGTATGATTCCTGAAGAGATGATAGAGAGTGACATCAAACAATTACTTGAAAAAATAAAAAAATAATAAGGTCAAAATGTTCAACATATTAAAAAAAGTTTTTAGTAAAACTGATAAAGCCATTAATGAAGTCGCACCAAAAAGAAAGAAGAGAATCAGCAAAGATGAATTTGAAGATATTTTACTTGAAGCCGATGTCAATTATGAATTGATAGAAAGATTCTTAGAGGAACTTCCCGAAAAAATTGAAAGAATTCAGGCCTTTAACACCCTTATTTCTGTGTTTCAATATGAGGTAGACTGGAAAGACAACATTACAGACAAACCTTTTGTTGAAATGATTATTGGCGTTAATGGTGCTGGTAAAACAACAACCATTGCTAAACTCGCTAACTATCATAAAAAGAATGGTGAAAGTGTCCTTTTAGGTGCTGCTGACACTTTTCGTGCTGCAGCCATAGAACAACTTAGCCGTTGGGCTAAAAAACTAGATGTTCCCATCATTTCAACACAACAAGGTCATGACCCTTCAGCTGTAGTTTTTGACAGTATTGCCTCAGCTAAAGCAAAAAAT
>CACVAZ010000113.1:0-8070 GCA_902727995.1 uncultured Sulfurovum sp. | reverse complement strand
AAAAACCCAAAATCTTTAGAACTTATGCAAACCATTCAAACTAAACGTGATTCACTTCCTTATCAAACTGAAAAAGTTATGCAAGGTATTTTGGAAGGAAAAAGTGATGAAACAGTAGGAGAAATAGCAGCTGTAATTTCAGACTTCTTAGTTTTTGGAGACCTTAGAGACTTAAGTATTCAGGGTATGCACTATCTTAAGAATGAAGAGACTGACAACTTCTTAGTTGCCCTCTCCTCTCTTGGTCTTATTGCCACCGTATCTACAGCTTATACGGCTGGAGCTAGTAGTCCTATTAAAGGTTCTATTTCATTTTTGAAGTATGCTAAACGTGCTAACAAAATACCTTTATGGTTTCAAACTAAACTTATGAAACAAATTGACATTGCCAAAGACAAAAAATCTTTAATCAATGTTCAAACTTTACTTACTCCTATCCATAAACTTTATGACAAGACTGGATTCACTCAAGCCATGAACCTTATGTCAAAAAGTCGGAATATTAAAGAATTAACACTCTTAAGTAAATTTGGAACACGATTTAAGAAAAAAAGTCAAGTTCTATTAAGTACTAGTAACAATACGGCTATAAAATACATGCAAAAAATGCCTAATGTCTCTACAAAAAACTTCCTTTATGCTTCTACCTATGGTGAACAAGGATTAAAAGGAATGCATAAATTAGGTACTAATAAATTTATGAAGAGAGTTGGTTTTAATTCAAATTTAGCTAAAACTACTTATAAAGGAAACTTAAATGCTCTATTTAATGCTCTATTGAAAAACATTCCCAATAGTCTACTCTATGCCATAAGTTTGTTTGGGCTTTTTTATTTTATTAGAAAGTTTTTTACGCTTAAGAAGAAACTATTCTCATAAGAAAAATTATTTTAAAAGGAAAATAAATGTTAAAAAGTTTTTGGTTTTGGTTGGTTATATTATTAATAGCCATACAACCTTTCTCTCTTAATGTACAAGCGAAACTAAATAGTAACCCCAATGAAGAGCTACAAGCTCCTACAGAAGTTCTAAATCTCTTAAAGCGTTCATGCTATGACTGTCACTCTTCAGAAGTAAAAGCACCTTGGTACTACAATGTGGCTCCTGTATCGTGGTATACACAACGCAATGTCAAACAAGCACGAGAAATTATAAATTTCTCAAAATGGAATACTTACGATAAAGAAAAACAGTTAAAAGTACTTGAAAAAATACCAAAAGCCATTGTTATACGTATGCCTAAAAAAGCTTACTTATATTTACATGAAGAAGTGACACTTACAGCTGAGGATAAAAAGCTACTCAGTGTTTGGGCTAAAAAATTAAGAGAAGAGCTTAACTAGGAGAAGAATTTCTTCTCTTAGTTCATGAGTGACTATTATTTAGATCCACATTTTTTAGCATCGCCACATTTTTTTGCAGCATCTTTATCACTACCACATTTCCCTTGGTTACATTTACCTGAAGCACCACATTTTTTTGCCCCACCTCCATGATTAACACAACCAGTTGTTAATGTCATCATCCCTAAAACCAGTACCGTACTTAAAAGTATTTTTTTCATTTTATATCCTTAATTATCAAATTATCACTTTAGTCATTTACTGACACCTCAATCAATCGTCTATCATTATAGTCTCCTTACGTAAACCTTTCATAAACAAAATAATAAAAAGTCTAGTAACATCATAAATTAGCTACACCTAAAATTGCCTATTTTTTAATCATATTAAGCTTGTACTTATCCATCAATCAAGGTACTATTCGCGTATTTATATCAAAGGATAACGATGTTGGATAATCCCTCGTACATTATTGACACTTTCTTTACCATCTTTGCAATGGTTCTTATTATTTTCATGGTACCTGGTTTTGCCATGCTTGAAGCTGGATTGGTTCGTACGAAAAATGTGACCTCCGTACTTACTGTTAATGTTATGATTTATGCTGTGGCGTCCATGAGTTTTATGCTGATTGGTTATGAGTATGCCTTTGGATCATGGGATCACCAAGAGAGTATTTCAAAATATGCTTTCTTTCTTTTCCAAATGGCATTTGTAGGGAAAATAATTAATATTATGTCAGGTGGGGTATCAGAGCGTTCACGAATTATTCCTTTAGCACTCTTTACCATTGCCGTTGGTGCTTTCATTTACCCGACCATTGTTAACATTACTTGGGGTGCAAACTTCTTAGATGGCACATTTCTTGACATTTCAGCAATGTCCGATTTAGCAGGTTCTACTGTTATTCACTCTACTGGTGGTTGGGCATTACTCGCTGCCATATTTATTATGGGTGCTAGAAAAGGAAAATATGCCAAGAATGGTGCAATTAAAGTTATTCCTGCTTCGAATATCCCTCTTGTAACCTTAGGGGCATTTTTACTATGGATTGGCTGGTTTGGATTTAACGGTGGTTCAGTAGGTGCGATTTCTTCAAAAGAAAATGCTGATGCTGTTGCCTTAACCATTATGAATACAAACACAGGGGGTCTTTCAGGTGCTATTGTGGCTTGGGCATTAACCTACTTCCGTTACAAAAAGTTTGATATTACCATGATTTTGAATGGGGCTTTAGGTGGTCTTGTTGCTGTAACAGCTGGTCCTGACCAATTTTCTATGTATGTGCCAATTTTAGTAGGTGGTATGGGTGGGGCATTGGTTGTTCTTTTTGTACCCTTATTTGATAAACTTAAACTCGATGATCCTGTTGGAGCATTGTCCGTTCACTTAGTCAATGGTATTTGGGGAACACTTGCTGTAGCCATTTTTGTAGATTCTGTTAGCTATTGGAATCAGCTAAAAGGCATATTAGTAGTAGGGGCTATTGTATTCCCTCTCTCTTTTGTGGTAATATACGTTATAAACAAAATATTTCAATTAACAGCAGATGATGAAGAACAATTGGTTGGAATTGATGAGGTAGAGTGTGGGATGGAAGCTTATCCTGAATTTAAACGAAGTATATAAAGGAAATAAAAAATGAAAAAAATTGAAGCAATTATTAAACCATTTAAACTTGAAGATGTCAAAGATGCCCTCATTGAAGTAGGTATTGAAGGCATGACCATCTCCGAAGTAAAAGGTTATGGTCGTCAACAAGGACATACTGAACTTTATAGAGGTGCTGAATATGTTGTTGAGTTTATTCCTAAAGTTAAAATTGAGATCTATGTGAGTACGGATGAATTTGCACAAAAAGCCATTGAAGTGATTAAAGAAAATGCTTTAACTGGAAAAATTGGTGATGGAAAAATTTTCGTATCAGATATTTCAAATGTTATAAGAATTCGAACAGGTGAAGAGGATGAAGAAGCACTTTAGTCCTTCTTTCTACTCAACAACAAGAAAACGTATACTATTTTCACTGGTGTAAACAGGTGCTCTGGTTTCAAGTCTAATAATGTCTTGAGGATAAACATAACCATCACTATGTATACTAGAAATTTCTCCTATTTTTGTTTCATCCATATAAAAAGAAATAGGAAAAGAAGCACATTCAAACTTACCACTGTTATTGAGTATTTCACGTTTATTTTGACAAGCATACTCCACACTCGTATTAAAATTACTAACAAAATAACCAATATTCTTCTCGACACTTATTGGACGCTCTCCACTCTCACAAGCAGATAAAAGATATGCCACTCCAAAAACATAACTTAACAACTTAATATTTCCCATTCTTACCCCTTTCTTAAATGTATATAATAGTTATACATTAAAATTAGTTAATAAAAACTTAATTTTTAATTAATATTAATAATTAAAAATTAAAATATAATAGTTGATTAAAGTGTTCAAAGCCTCAATTCTTCCACTAAATACTTACCTGTATAAGATCCAGTTTCCTGATGGGTTTCTGCCAGTTCTTCAGGTGTGCCAGTCGCAATAATAAGCCCTCCTTTATTGCCTCCTTCTGGTCCCATATCAATAATATAATCTGCATTTTTAATCATGTCTAAATTATGTTCAATAACAACTACAGAGTTTCCTAAATCAACCAAATGGTGTAAGACCCCTGTCAATCTATCTACATCTGCAAAATGAAGTCCTGTTGTCGGCTCATCTAAAATATAAAGTGTTTGTCCTGTATCTTTACGACTCAACTCTTTAGAAAGTTTAATACGCTGTGCTTCTCCACCAGAAAGTGTTGTTGCATTTTGTCCTAAAGTAATATAGTCCAAACCAACATCCATTAATGTTTTAAGTTTAATGGCAATAGAAGGTACAGCTTTAAAAAATTCCATTGCTTCAGCAACAGACATAGCCAGTACATCTGCAATGGATTTACCCTTATACATTACTTCTAATGTTTGGGCGTTATAGCGTGTTCCGTGACAAGTGTCACACTGAACTAAAACATCGGGTAAAAAGTGCATTTCAATTTTGATCTGTCCATCACCCGTACAATTTTCACAACGACCCCCTTTAACATTAAAAGAGAAACGTCCTATCTTATAACCACGAAGCTCTGCCTCTTTGGTTTGTGCAAACAATTTACGTATTTCATCCATAATTCCAGTGTAAGTAGCAGGGTTTGACCTTGGTGTTCGACCAATGGGACTTTGATCTAAAGAGATAACTTTATCTACTTTATCCAATCCATTAACCTCAACACCTTCTACTTTATTTACTTTTTTAGCACGATTAAGTAACTCTCTTGCCACAGGTAAAAGTGTTTGTAAAATAAGGGAACTTTTTCCAGACCCACTCACCCCTGTCACACAAACAAAATTTTTCAAAGGCACTTTGGCTGAAATATTTGTAATATTATTCAAAGTTACATTATTAATCTCAATCCAATCTTCTTGAGGTTTATCATGAGGGTAAGATATTTTTTTCTCTCCAAACAAATATTTTGCAGTAAGTGTTTTGGCTTTCATCATCTTTTTACCTGTTCCAGCAAAGACCACATCTCCCCCAAATTTACCAGCACCTGGACCAATATCTATGACATAATCAGCTGACATAATGGTCTCTTTATCGTGTTCAACCACAATCACTGAATTTCCTTTTTCTTGTAAAGAACGCAGTGTTCGTATGAGCTTCATGGTGTCACGTTCATGCAGTCCAATACTTGGTTCATCTAAAACATACATTACGCCCGTAAGCCCAGAACCAATCTGTGAAGCAATACGAATACGTTGAGCCTCACCCCCTGAAATAGTACGAGCATCACGAGAAAGTGTTAAGTAAGTTAAACCAACATCATATAAAAAGAACAAACGCTCTTGTACTTCTTTTAATACAGATGCTGCAATGAGTTTTTGCTGTTCTGTTAAATGAATAAAACTCTCTGGATTCTTAAAATACTCATAAGATCTTTCAATAGGCATATCAATAATATCTGCTATATTTTTACCCTCTATCTTAACAGCCAATGAACGTGGGCGAAGTCTATGACCATCACACTTATCACACTCTTTTTCAGTCATGTATTCAGACATATCTTTTTCATCTGAAAACATATCATGTGCAAACTTTACTACCCCTGGCCATTCTCGGTTGAGGTTGTGCCTTTTCCAAGTAAAGTCAACATTCTTCCCTCCACCATACAAAATGGAATTCTTTTGAAAACTCTCCAAACTCTCATAAGGTACATCGGTAGGAATATCATTTTGCTCACAATACGCTGTTAAAAACTTGGTGTAATAACTCTTGTTAAACCCATACATAATTTTTACAGCCCCTTTGTCAATACAAAGTGCCGTGTCGATGACTTTTGTTAAGTCAATCACATACCGAATCCCTAATCCATCACAAGTTGGACAGGCTCCCTTAGGTGAGTTAAAAGAGAAACTTACAGGTTCAAGAGGTTCAAATGAAAGTTTACAATCAAAACAAGCCAAGTGTTCAGAATAGTGAATATGCTGTCTCTCTATTTCAGGAAACTCTTCATGATTCAAGACTTCTAATTCTACTTCACCGTACGCCTCTTTAAGTGCTTTTTCAACATCTTGCCCTATTCTGTCACGGCTCTCTTCTTTAATCACAACTCGGTCAATCACCACTTTAATCGTATGCTTTTTAGTTTTTACAAGTTCTATCTCTTCATCAAGACGTACCATTACCCCATCTATCATCGCTCGAACATAGCCTTTGTGACGAAGCGACTCTATCATATCAGCAAAGGTACCTTTTTTCTCTTTAACCAAAGGTGCCATAATCACCAGTTTTGCTCCATCTGGAAGCTTTAAAACCTCTTCAATAATATCAGCAGCCGACATGGAAGAGATCGGTTTCCCACACTCATGACAATGTTGTTTTCCCACACGTGCAAATAAAAGCCGTAAGTAATCATAGATTTCAGTAATCGTCCCCACCGTAGAACGTGGATTTTTAGACGTTGTTTTTTGATCAATGGCAATAGCAGGAGTTAAGCCTTCTATTTTCTCCACATCAGGTTTCCCCACACGTCCTAAGAACTGACGTGCATAACTTGAAAGTGACTCAATGTAGCGTCGTTGTCCTTCAGCATACAAAGTAGAAAAAGCCAAAGTTGATTTCCCTGAACCTGAAATCCCTGTAATAACAACTAACTTATTTTTAGGAATACTAACATTGATATTTTTTAAGTTATTTTCTTTAGCCCCGAAGACTTCTATGTTTTGATTTTTCATAATTTATATTATCCTAAAAAGATTTTTTTCATCACTAAAAGCATGGCGATGACATACATAATAAGTAAATAAGTTTTGTGTTTTGATGCTGAAACTTGGTCTTTGAACCAAATACCTATGAATACCCCCAACAAAGAAGCAACGGCTACGTATAAGCCTTTTTCAATATCTATGGCTCCTATACTTAAATGAGAAGCTAAACCAGCTATTGAAGAAAAGGCAACAAAGAAAAGCCCAGCTGAAACAGCTTTTTTAAGAGGGTAATGTAAAAACCCAGCTAAAATTGGTGTTAACAAAATAGAACCACCAACCCCTAAAGAGATGGCAAATATTCCAATGAAAAGCCCCACAGAAAAAAGGACAAGGGAGTTTAAACTTTTAACGCTTTCTTCATGAGATTTAGCCGAAAAAATTCGAACAAGTGCAAAAGTAAGTAAAGAAAGAAACAGATATTCTAAAATAGATTCTGGAATTAAGTGGGAAACATATGCCCCAATAAAACCACCTACAAAACCACCGACACCAACCCAAATACCTTCTCCCACAATAAGTGAGCCTTTTTTATAATTTAAGTAAGAGCCATAAAGAGAAGAAAAAACCATTTGTACAATAGAAATACCAATCGCAGTTTTAATGTCAATCCCTAAAAACATAAGAATGGGAATAAGTATCATACCCCCACCAATACCGAAGAAACCAGCAAGTGTTCCAACCAGTACCCCAACTAAAACTAAAATGATTTCCATGTTTATATAACTCCACTAAACTAAGATTAAAAAGTAAAGAGGGATTATAACATTAAAAGGTGAGAATTGATAGGAAGTTCATAGCTTGGGGTATGTTTACTCCAAGCTATTGAAGTATTAGGTTTACTCTACTGTTGATGTTTTTGAAAATACTTCAGAAACAAGGAATTTCTTCTCATCACTTTTTTCTTGGTCTAAGAAACCATCGGAAGATTCTATAAACTTACCATTAGCACCCTTTTGCATGTAATAAACTTTATAGGTAACCAATACCCCTGATTTAGCTGTTAAATCATACGTTAACGTATACGTTTCCGTTTCATTTGGTGTTAAACGATTATCTCTAGCAACCATATTAGAGTCAAATCCTGGACGAATAACAAAGGTTCCAGCTGAACTTAGTTCTCCATTTGCATCAAGCTTTTTACCTGTCTCATGACCATAAATACGTGTAAAGTCAGTACTAATACTTGAATCAACAATCGCAGCGTTTGTAACTTTACCTCTAATTTTTCCATCAACTACTTCTTGTGATAGCACGGTTGCATCTGGTGCAATGACAAGGACTTCTTCTCCTGAAAATTTTTGTGACTTTACAGCTGAGCCATTTAAATCAGCATCTTTTCCAGGAAAATTAATAACACGTGCTGGGTTATAGTCAACTTTTACTTGTCCACCTTGAATTGCTGAGGTATGTAA
>CACVAZ010000112.1 GCA_902727995.1 uncultured Sulfurovum sp. | reverse complement strand
ATTCTCCGACTGTAGTAATACGATAGGGGTTTTTCCATTTAAGCTAAGTTCCATAAAATAACGCTTTTTTTATAAAAAGGCTTTAAGCTAGACAGTTTTTGGACTTATAATTTTGTATTATGCTACTATCAAAAGGTTAATTGAAACCTTTGAAAACTAAGAACGAGTTTTTTAAGAACTCTAATAAAGGATTAGCAAAATATGAAAAAACTATTTTTACTGTTTTCACATACATTAACATCGATGCAAGAAGAAAATGCAAAAGCGTTTTTAGAAGTAGAGCAGTTTGTAACTTTACCAAAAAAATTACAGAATCTTTGGTCGAACATTCCCCCACATCTTACTACACTTCATGACCATTTAGCACCATTAAAAGCATACATAAGTAAGGAGGCTAAAAGAGGAGACCTGTTTTTAATACAAGGTGACTTTGGTGGGTGCTATGAGATGGTAAATTTTGTCAAAGATTTGGGATTTACAGCTGTACACTCAACAACAATGCGTGATGTGGTTGAAAAAACAGTCAATGGAAAAGTAGAAAAATTTTCACGCTTTGAACATGTTATTTTTAGATTGTATTAGAAAATAAATTTTAGGGGATAAAAATGAAAAAAGCAGTTGTAACTTTATTGGGGATGATAAGTCATTCCAAGCCTGAATATATTAGTATTGATGGAGAAGTCAAAAAAATATTTGTTGATGTGAAACAAGAAGAGAGAGCCATTTATAGATTTTCCGATAACTTGAATCTCTTTTCAGAAAAATTAAAAGACAAACGTTATATTAACACCTTAGCTTTACTCATAGATATTTTTCCTGATCGAGAAATTATGCCTATTGCTACAGAAAAAGCAAAAGAGATTCAAGAAAAAACTTTAAATTTTTTAAATGTAAATTCTTTAGCTTTAGACAATACAATTATTATTAATGAGTCTGATTATGAAGGTATTTTTCAGCAGATTTCTGAACTTTTACAGGAAAATAAATATGAAAGTTTTATAATTGATTTGACACATGGTTTTAGACATTTACCAATTTTAATGATTGTCAATTTAATTATTGCATCCATTAAAGATATTGATAAAATTGAACATATCTTTTTTGCTAAAGAGATTGTTCCTGCCAAAGAATATGAGATTATAGACTTATTAGACTACATTGGTTTGGCAAAACTCTCTTTTGTTTTAGAAAATTTTAATGAAAACTATACCGTTGGTAATAAATTATTATTTAAAAATGAAAAATATCAAGATTTAGTAGATAGTTTACGAATCATTTCAGGACATATTCTTGCTAATTCACTTAAGCGATTAATTGAAAGAGATGAAAACTTAATTAATGAAACCATTAATAAATTAGAAAAATTGAAAAATGATGATAAAAAAATTGCAACCTTTTCAGCTTCTATTGAAAATATTATTAAACATCTTAGACAAATAGAGATATTAAAAGATGAAAAAGATTATATAAAACTTTTTAAATTTTCACAGATGATGAAAGAGAGAGAATATCTTTTAAACTCCATCACTCTTTTAAATGAATCTGTGGGTATGTATTGTGCTGAATTGCTAAAAGAAGTCGTTCCTAATATGTCAAATAAAATAGATAAATTTATAAAAGAAGAGAAATTTTCTTTGTATAAAGTAGCTCAACAATCAAAAAATTTAATTAAACTCAAAAATAGATTTACTGGGCATTATCTTGATGAAACTTTTCCAAAAGATAAAATCTTAACTCAGCTAAAATTAGAAGACAATAGTAAATTAAAATGTTTAATTATAGATATTGAAAACTTACGAAATAACTTAGCTCACGGTAACAGTTCAGAGAAAATTGAAAATGTTAAAGGAGTTATTAACAGTTTGATTTTAGAGTACCAAAAAATTATACAAGTACCTAATGAGATTAATTTAGAAGAGAAAATTAAACAAATAGAGAAACATACGATACTAACTAAAGATAAGAAAGAAAAAATTGTACCAAAAGGTATAAATGCTTCTAAAGAAAAAGTAGATGAATTGAAAAGTTTATTTGGAAATCGATAAGGGAAGCATATGGCACTAGACAAAAAAACAACAGCACTTTTTAAATTAATGGAACGCTTTTTAATCGAGAAAGAGATAAGACCTTATGACGAAACTATTTTAGTTGAGTTTGGGTGTTCTTCTAAGACTTTGGAGCGTTATCTAAAAGAGATAGAATCCCTTTATGACCATATTATTACCATTAAAGAGAGTCGTAAGAAGATTTGGAAGTTGGTTTCTGTTTCTGATATTTTTGAAGAATTCATTAAAAATAGTCAAGATTTATCGCAACTTTTTTTGATGGCACAAGGGTTTGATTCTTCTATTTTTCAAGAACTAGAAAAAGGCACTTTGTCTAAAATAGCTAAAAATGATGAACAGGTCTTTTTGTTTAAAAATTTCATCATGGAAGAGCTTCAAAGCACGAAGACCAAAGAAATTTTTAAAAATCTAAAAGTAGCCACTAAAAATCATGAATATCGTGATATCTATTATCACTATAATAAGGAGATTGTCTATAAAAATATTAAACCTTTGAAACTTATTTTTATGGATAATAATTGGTACATCGCTTTTCTAAATGAAGAAAATAAATTTCTCTTTAGTCGTTTAAGTTTTATTGAAAAAATTAAAAAACGTGCTTCTCAAAATACTTATCAAAAAAAAGATATTAAACCTTATTTGGATTTTTTGAAAAATGTTCAAAATGCCATGACTTTATATGATGTAAAAGCTAAAGTAGCTACGGTTAAAGCGACTCCTCATATTGCAAAATATTTTGAAAAGAACATGAAAAAGTTTTTACCTTCTCAAACCTTTAAAGAGAAACTTCCTGACGGTAGCATACTTTTTACCCTTAATTACACACAAGAACTTGAAATCCTTCCTTTCATCCAAAAATGGTTACCTGATTTGGTCATTGTTGCACCTAAAGAACTTAAAGAAGCCTATGTGGAAAAACTCAAAACTACTTTAGGACATTACGATGCAATATCATGAAATCAAGGTCAAAGTAAATAAGAATACAAAACCTAGTTCTTTCATAGGTTCTGCTTTACGTGGAGCATTTGGACATGCTTTAAAAGAGACTAGCTGTATTAATCCTAGCTATAAATGTGAGGGTTGTTTTGCAAAAGAAAATTGTTTGTACCATGAGTTTTACGAACAGAGTAATGGATACAGACCTTTTCGTTTTAACGTAGAAGTAGAACAGAAGAATTATGACTTTGGGTTAGTACTTTTTTTTATGGAGGGTAGAGAATCAGATCTTACTTTTCTTGTGAGTGCTTTATCTTTGATGCTCAATAAATATGGTTTGGAAAAAGAACATTTTAAATTTCCTGATAGTACTTTTGTGGTTGAGACCTTTTCTCCTTTAAAGCAAATATTTTTACCAAAAGTTTCCTCTACGGTTCTTATTAAATCATTAACCCCCTTTATTTTAAAACAAGCCAATAGAAGTTTACTCAAAGAGATTAACTTGGAAGATATTTTAAGCTCAATTTACAAACGAAAAGCGTTTTTTGAAGAAGGAAAAGCATATGCAAAACCTTCATTTACCCCTTCTTACGAGTTGATATCATCAAAGAGTCATTATCAAAAAACATTTAGACGCAGTGATGCACAAGGCAAAAAAATACCAGTAGAGGGTTATAGCATAGAGATGCTAGTAAAAAATCTTGACCAAGAGAGTTATGAACTTTTGAAATATGGTGAGCTTGTGGCTGTTGGAAATGATACCGTACGTGGTTATGGTCGCTTTTCAGTAGAGTTGGGCATGGCACTTTAGAGGAGTTACTCTATGGTTTTCTTTCCCAAGTATAAAAGTCCTGCTTCTTGATCAATTTTAAATTTAAACCTCTTAAAAAAATTCATACCGAGTAAACCATCTGCATTTTTTTGTTCAAAGGGGCTAGTGACAATCTGAAACTTTTCTAATTCAATATCGCCTACAGAGAAAGTATCTGCTTCTTGTAGTTGGGCATGGATTTCTCCTCCTACTGTATTTAGGGTGATGTTTTCTTTAAGTATGGTGAGTGATGAGATCTTTTCTTCATTGACCATGGTGAGCGTAGCTCCTGTATCTAAAAGTAGGGTCAAGGGTTCATGGTTGACATGGACAGTAATGGTAAAATGTTCACCTACTTTGTTGAGGACTAATTGATGGGTGTACTCTTGATTTTGGACTATTTTTTCTTCGATTTCTTTTAAGAGATTTTTGGCTTTTTCTCCATACTCTTCATCGTATTCTAACTCTTTAAGAACTTGGGTGGCTAAGGTATATTCTTGTATATTAACATAATATTGGGCTAAGGTATAAGTATAGAATGGAACTTTAATTCCTATTTCAATTCGCTCTTTTAAAAAGCTCAGTAATTTGAGTAAGTTTTTAGAGGCTTTAAGTTCTTCTACATGGCTTTTAGACGTGCTAATGAGATTTAGGTGTAGGCTTTCTACTTCCGTAGCTGAAGCTGTTTCTGT
>CACVAZ010000111.1 GCA_902727995.1 uncultured Sulfurovum sp. | reverse complement strand
CAAACTCTTTGAGATAACCACTGGCACGTTCCACAAATTCTAGGGGAATGATGTCCTCTTTGACAATTTTTGCATCGGTATAGAGGTCTTCTAAAAAAAGATTTAAGGCAGTAACCCGTTGTTGCAAACCTTTTTCAACTTTTGAAAACTCTTTTTTAGAAATGATACGAGGAATAACATCAAAAGGCAATGATTGTTCTATGAAGTTTCCATCTTTGTATAAATTAAAGTTAATTGCAAACCTGTCCATATACATTTTGAATTCATTAATTTTTTCTCTATCTTGTTTATCAAATATTTCCCAGAATTTCTTGTGAAGCTCTGTTGATTTTTCTAGCATAATTTACCTTCACTTTATAATTATTAAAAGAAATTGTAGCAAAATAAAGTATAGAAAATAGATAAAAAAATGCTTATTATTTAAACAGTTTATGGTTTTTATTTAATCATATTATAATATTTATTATTTTTGTAAAAAATGTAAAAATATTAAAAATTGAGCTTTTCACCATTGAGAGAGCAGATTGGGTAATTGATATAGATATGCTATAGACTTATGATAGAATTGGTTCTTAAATATTATAAGGAAAATTTTTATGAAGAATGATGATGTCTATGAAGTGCTAATTATTGGAGGTGGTATCTCCGGATCAGCTCTTTTTTATGAATTAAGTCGCTATACAGACGTAAATAAAATTACACTACTTGAAAAATATGGAGAACTTGCGACACTTAATTCTAATGCACGAGCCAATTCCCAAACAATTCATTGTGGGGATATTGAAACCAACTACACACTGGAAAAAGCTAAAAAAGTAAAACGTACTGCGAAAATGGTTGAAAAATATTGTTTAGAATATGGTTATGAAGATAAAATTATGTTCAAGCATCAAAAAATGGCGATTGGTATTGGGTACAGTGAATGTCGTTTTATTAAAAACCGTTATGAAGAGTTTAAATCACTTTATCCTTATCTTGAACTTTATGACAAAGCCATGCTTGAGAAGATTGAACCACAGTTAATTGTTGATGAAAATGGCGTAGGGCGTGATGAAGAGATTCTTGGGATGGGTGCGAGAAATGAATACACAACGGTAAACTTTAGATTACTGAGTGATACTTTTATTGAAAATGCTAAAAAAAATACGAAGATTCAAACAGATACTTTTTTTAACTCCCAAGTGGATAAAATTGAAAAAATAGAAGATGTTTTTTATGTTTATACTAGCGATAAAAAAGTTTATAAATCAAAAATGGTGGTGGTTGATGCTGGTGCGCATAGTCTTTTTCTTGCCCATAAAATGGGTTATGGATTGCATTATGGGCAATTGCCTATGGCAGGAAGTTTTTACAAAACTGACCGAGCCATTCTTAAAGGAAAAGTTTACATGGTACAAAATCCTAAATTGCCTTTCGCTGCCTTGCATGGTGATCCAGATGTGACCTTGGATGGGGCTACGAGATTTGGTCCTACAGCTTTGGTTTTACCAAAATTAGAGCGTTTTAAACCAGGTACTTATATGGATTTTTTTAAGACGCTAAAACTTGATAGGAATGTTGTTAAAATCTTTTATGATCTTTTAAAAGACAATGAAATACGTAATTATATTTTACGAAACTTTCTTTTTGAGGTGCCTTATTTTGGGAAACGAGCCTTTTTAAAAGATGCTCAAAAAATTATACCTTCACTTAAAATGTCAGATATAGAGTATGCCAAAGGTTTTGGTGGGGTACGTGGACAGATTTTAGATAAAGAAAACCAAAAGTTGATGTTGGGTGAAGCGACTATTAATACAGGAGAGGGAATTATATTTAACATGACCCCCTCACCAGGGGCTACGTCATGTTTAGGAAATGCCCAAAGAGATGTAGAGTTAATTTGTGCCTATTTAGGAAAAACTTTTGATGAAAATGCTTTTACTAAAGATTTAATAGAGGAGAAAAATGATGAATAAACTGCTTTTAATTACCGACCAAGAAGAGTATAGTGAAAATGGTACGATTACTACGTTATTTGATGGATATCTAAAAAAATATTGGGATGTGGATATTGTTTATATTACCCCTTATAAACATAGTTTTCAGAGAAAAGGAAATCATTTAATTGTTCCTAAGAAGTATCAAGACAAGGTTATGGAATATTTGTCTACAGGTAATGATTTATGCCAATATGATTTTGTTATTGTTCGTAATAAAAAAAATGTGCTTGAAAATGTTTTAAAATATAAAGAAACGTATCAGTATAAAGTTGGGTATCGAATTTCTTATCCTAAAAAATATCATCAACTTGAATTGAATCAATCTTTTAGTCCAAGAGGTATTTATAATTGGTTAAAATACACGATGAAGATTAAAAAAAGAAATAAGTTCGCCAATCTTTGTGATCTCTTTTTGCCAACTTCTGATGAAGCACAACAAATTTTTTATCCCGATATTAAGGTGAAAAGTTTTCCTTTGTTTATTGGACTTGACCCTGAAAAATTAAGAGAACATAGCCAAACAGAGGGTGAAACGATTCATTTTATTAACATAGGTACAATGGATAGATTAAGAGAGTTTGATGTGGTGCTTGATGCGTTTGAAAGCTTAAGCTTTACAAATTGGCATTTGAACATTGTGGTGGCTGAAAAAACTTTTATTCGTAGGCTATTAGCTTTATACCCAAAGATGAAAGAAAAAATCACTTTACATGAGGGGGTACATACTTTAGATGAGTTACGAGATATTACAAGCCAAAATGATATGGGGATTGCCCTTTTACCTCAAAATAATTTTCACAATACGGTGATTGCCAATAAAATAATCCGTTATTCAAGTTGTGGTCTTCCTTCCCTGATGGTGAATAATGCCAAAAATCATTCAGTTTTTTCGGAGGAAGAGGCTTATTTTAGTGATTTCAATGTTAATAGTATTCGTGAAAATCTTGAAAAAATTATGAATATTCCTAAAGCTGAATTGGTTATAAAAGGTAAGAATTCTCAGGAAAAACTCTTAAAAATACGAAGAAATTACAAAGTATTAGCCAAAGAGTTAGCTGAAGAAATGAATAAAATTGTTGCTAAGTAGCCTAAAAAAGGCTGATAAATTGATTGATTTAAGTAGATTAAATAAAGCTATTCCGTGTATAATCGCTTTTAGGCTAAATTGAGGATTTAAAAAGAATGAATAGAAAAAAAATATATAACCCTGATTCAAAAGAGAGAACATCTGACCGTAAGATTTTTGGTGGAAATCCCACAGGAATTTTTGAGTTAAATGACATTAAATATCAGTGGGCATATAACCTTTGGGAAGTAATGTTAAACAACACTTGGTTTCCCAAAGAAGTTGATATGACCCAAGATGTGGGTGACTACAAACGCTTGACAGATGCTGAAAAATCAGCGTATGACAAAGTACTAGCACAGTTGATTTTTATGGACTCTTTACAGACCAATAACATTATTGATAATATTAACCCTTTTATTACGGCACCTGAGGTTAATTTAATTTTGGTACGACAATCATTTGAAGAAGCATTACATGCTCAATCTTATGCTGTAATGGTTGATACTATTTCACAAAACTCAGATGAAATTTATGGACTTTGGCGAAATGACATGATGTTAAAGACCAAAAATGATGCCATTGCAAAAGTGTATGAAGAACTTTCTGACAATCCAAGCGACAAAAACATTGTCAAAGCAATGTTTGCCAATCAAATTTTAGAGGGTATTTACTTTTACTCTGGATTTACTTATTTGTATACTTTGGCACGTTCTGGAAAAATGTTGGGTTCAGCACAGATGATTCGTTTTATTCAACGTGATGAAGTAACCCACTTAGCACTCTTTCAAAACATGATCCGTACGGTAAAAAGAGAAAGTCCAGAGTTTTTTACCAAAGAGTTTAATGATGAAATCTACGCCATGTTTCGAGAGGCTGTTGATCTTGAAGTAAACTGGGGTAAGTATATTACTCAAGGACAGATTTTAGGTTTGACAGATAATATTATTGAGCAGTATATTCAGTATTTGGCTGATGACAGACTCAAAGCTGTTGGTATGGAAAAGATTTACAATGTAGAACATCCTATTAAATGGGTAGATGGATTTTCTAAGTTTAATGATCAAAAAACAAACTTCTTTGAGGGAAATGTAACCAATTATTCTAAAGGCTCTTTAGACTTGGATGACTTTTAAGCCTTATGGCAAAATATACTTCAGAAAATGGCAACTTTTTGGTTGCTACCCTTCAAAATAAAACACGGTCTACTTATGAAGAAAACCTTCAATATTTACTTAATTGTCTAAAAGATACGAACGCCAATTTGATACTTGCACCTGAATTATGTTTAAGCAATTTTGACTATGAACATTTTGAGGAGGTTGCTATTTTTTATGAGAGAGCATTAGAGGAGCTTTTGACTTTAGTTGATGTACAAATACTGGTTTTAACGATGACCGTAAAAGAGGGAGACAACTTTTTTAATAGGGCTATTGTTATTCATAAACATCAAGTGATTCATCAACAAAATAAATATAAACTTTTTAAACTTGGCAATGA
>CACVAZ010000110.1:11540-22859 GCA_902727995.1 uncultured Sulfurovum sp. | reverse complement strand
TCTCAAGCCTAAAGGCTTCTGTTCGACTATTAAGCCGAATAACCCTTAAAACAATTAGCTTTTCATGATTGGCTGTTTGAAATGTTTTAAGCCGTTTACTAGGATTCTTTGCCACCCCTATCTTCACCACATTTTTACGTCCATTTGTAATAAAATACACATAAGTCATCTCTAGGTAAGAACCTCAACTAGTGTATTAATCCATATCCATTGTTTCTGCATCAAACCCCTTTTCTTTTGTTAAAACTTTAGCAAAAAAACTAATATTATTGTTTAGAGCCATAAAATACTTTCAATTATAATAAGGCTTCTAGCCCTATTGTAGATACTCTACACATGATTTACTTCCTATTAATTTTATTTATATAAACTTCTTAATTAAAAAACAAAAAGTTCAGCAAAATTTGATACAATCAAAATAAAAAGGTAGACAATTGAAAAAAACATTAGTACTCTTTATCTTTTTGCTCTCATTTAAAACTTATGCTGGAGATAAAATGCAAACTTTTTACGATTTTAATGCCACCTCAATTATAGGTGAAAGCATCTCAATGTCAAAATACAAAAACAACGTCGTCTTAGTTGTCAATACAGCGAGTAAATGTGGTTTTACCCCTCAATATAAGGGCTTAGAAGAACTTTATAAAAAGTATAAAGATAACAATTTCACCATTTTAGGGTTTCCCTGTAATCAATTTAGTGAACAAGAACCTGGCTCTCATGATGAAATTCAAACTTTTTGTAGCACAAACTATGACATAACTTTTCCTCTTTTTGAAAAAATAGAGGTCAACGGTGACAACGCACACCCTCTTTATAAGTTTTTAAAGTCTGAAGTCACAGGCATTATGTGGACAGAAGGTATTAAATGGAACTTTACTAAATTTTTAGTAAACAAAAAAGGAAAAGTAATTAAACGTTATGGTTCAAGTACTAAACCCAAAGAAATTGAATCCGATATTCTAAGACTTTTAGAAGAGAAATAAACTGAAAAGAAGAATTCATGAAAAAAATCTTAGTCTTATTTATTTTAACCCTCCAAACGCTCTTTTCTGCTACTAGCAAAGAAATTTTAGATTACCTTAGTCTTTCACACTCCGAAGAAGAAGTTTTAGGCATTGAACAAGTCTTTAACTCCATGCGTCAAAGCCAAGAGAACAACGAAAGCAATGCGAGTACAACACAAGTGAGTATTGTTTATCAAGAATATCTAGAAGAGCATATTAGTTCCCATGAAATTAACAAACTACTAGCACTTTACCGTACACCTATCATGAACCGATATGTGGCTGAAGTTGAAAACTTTAACATTACCCAAGACGACATGAATGCCTTTTTAGCTTCACTCAAAGAAGAACCACTATTAAGTGAACGTGAAGAGATAGTTAATCACATTGTTCAAGTACTTGTTAATGAAGCATTACAACTAAATTTTTATCGAAGCATGATGCAACGCTATACGGATAAAAATAGTAGTTCTCAAAGTAATAATGAAAAGAATGAAACTAAAATGACAACAAAGGAAAAAGGCTATATCAATGCCATGAAGATCTCTTCTAAAAATAAACTTCTTTATGGTTCACAAGTTTTTTCACTCGAAGAGATGAATGAACTAAAAGATGCCATTGATTCAAGTATTTTCAAAAAGATTAAACGTGTTGAAAATGAAGCTTTAGTTCAAATAATGAATGACTTTATACGAGGAATTGTCTCTGAGCCTAAACGACCCAAAGAGAAAAAAAACAAATAGAATTGGCATTAGCTATTCCTATACAGCTCCTTGCTCAATCATTGAATCAGCTATTTTTCTAAATCCTGCAATGTTTGCACCGACTACTAAGTCACCTTCGCAATCAAACTCTTTGGAAGTTTCATAAGCAGTTTTAAAAATATTTTGCATGATTGTGCGTAATTTAATATCCACCTCTTCAAAAGACCATTGTGCCATACTAGCATTTTGACTCATTTCAAGTTGTGAAGTAGCAACCCCTCCTGCATTCGCAGCTTTTCCTGGAGAAAATAAAATATTATTCTTTTTGATATAAGCCAAAGCATCTGGCGTAGTTGGCATATTTGCCCCCTCATTTACTAAAATACATCCATTGGCTTTTAAGGCCTTCGCATCAACTAAGGTCAACTCATTTTGGGTGGCAGAAGGAAAAGCAATATCACAAGGAAGATGCCAAACAGCATGACCCCCTTCTGGGTATTTACTTATGGGAATATAAGAACATTGACAATCTACCGTTGCATATTCTTCTAAAGAGTCTTGGTGAATCTCTTTTATCGCTTTCAAAGCATTTAAATCAATTCCATCTTCTTTATAAACTGTTCCTTTACTATCTGAACAACTTACAGGAATAGCACCCATTTCATAGAGCTTTTCAATAGTATAAATGGCCACATTACCTGAACCAGAAACAGCACAACGTTTACCTTTTAAGTTTTTACCATAAGCACTCAAAAAATTCTCAGCAAAGTAAACAGAACCATAACCTGTCGCCTCTTTACGTGCTTTTGAACCTCCCCAGTTTAAGCCTTTTCCTGTTAATACACCCTCAAACTCTCCTGTTAAGCGTTTATATTGACCAAATAAATACCCAATCTCTCTCCCACCGACACCAATGTCTCCAGCAGGCACATCTTTGTGTTTTCCAATATGCTTATAAAGCTCCGTCATAAATGCTTGACAAAATTTCATAATTTCATTGTCCGATTTACCTTTAGGATTAAAGTTTGAACCCCCTTTTGCTCCACCAATTTGCAAACCAGTTAAAGCATTTTTAAATATCTGTTCAAAACCTAAGAACTTTACGGTTCCCAAACTGACCGTTGGATGAAAACGTAAACCACCCTTATATGGTCCAATGGTCGAACTAAACTGTACTCTATAGCCTACATTGACATGTGTTTTACCAGCATCATCTACCCAAGTAATCCGAAAAATAATTGTTCGCTCTGGAACAACTATACGATCTAAAATATTATGTTCTAAATATTTACTTTCTTCATTTAACAAAGGTCTAAGAGACTCTAAAACTTCTTCTACTGCTTGATAAAACTCATCCTGTCCTGGACTACACTCTTTTATGTATTTTAAAACATCTTCTATTTTTTGTGAACTTGGCATTCAAGTATCCTTATAATCAATTGATTTCATCGTGATTTTAGCACTATTTCACTAAAATAACGCAGAAAAAAATCCCCTTTACATAGGAATAGTAAATAATGTCAAAACCATTAGAAAACTTAGATGAAGTACTAAAAAACCACAAATTAAGTCAAATAGAATATAGCAATATTTTAGAAATACTAGATGGTAGACACCCCAACATCGTAGAATTAGGTATCTTCTCTGCTATGTGGTCAGAACACTGTTCTTATAAGTCAAGTAAAAAGTACCTAAATGGTTTTCCGACAAAAGCACCATGGGTCATTCAAGGACCGGGTGAAAATGCTGGTGTTATTGACATTGGTGGTGGTATGGCTGCTGTGTTTAAAATGGAATCACACAATCACCCATCATTCATTGAACCTTATCAAGGGGCTGCCACAGGTGTTGGTGGGATTTTAAGAGATGTATTTACCATGGGTGCTAGACCTGTTGCCAACATGAATGCTTTACGTTTTGGAAACATTACCAACTCTGACAAAACAGCTAAGTACCAAAGACATCTTGTTAAGGGTGTAACTGAGGGAATTGGTGGGTATGGTAACTGTATGGGTGTTCCAACCATTGGTGGTGAATGTTCATTTGATGAGTCTTACAATGGAAACATTTTAGTAAATGCTTTTGCTCTTGGTTTATGTAAAGCTGATGAAATTTTTCTTGGAATTGCAGAAGGTCTTGGAAATACAGTAATGTATGTTGGTTCAAAAACAGGACGTGATGGACTTGGTGGAGCTGTTATGAGTTCTGACTCTTTTACCGAAGAGTCAAAATCACTTCGTCCTACCGTTCAAGTTGGTGATCCATTCATTGAAAAACTTCTTCTTGAAGCTTGTTTAGAACTTTTCAAGACTAAAGACGTAGTTGTAGGTATTCAAGACATGGGTGCAGCTGGACTAACTTCTTCTGCATTTGAAATGGCTGGTAAATCAGGTTCAGGAATGATCATGAACCTAGACCAAGTACCTGCACGTGAAGAAGGAATGACTCCTTATGACTTTATGCTTTCAGAATCACAAGAGCGTATGCTTGTTTGTGTTAACAAAGGTAAAGAGCAAGAGGTTATTGACATTTTTGAAAAGTGGGACTTAGATGTTGCTGTTATTGGTGAAGTAACCGACACGGGTCGTATGGAACTTACATGGCATGCTGAAAAAGTTTGTGACATGCCTATTGCTCCTGTGAGTGAAGAAGCACCTATTTTAGACCGTCCTACTGCACGTCCTACTTACCTAGATGAAATTTCGGGAAAAACCATTGATTCTTATGAAAAAGTTGATAACCAAACAGCTTTTGAAACACTTATAAGCTCGATGGAAGTGGTTGACAAAGGATGGATCTATGACCAATACGACTCAATGGTACAAACGAATACAACAAAAGCACCAGGAAGCTTAGATGCTTCTTGTATTCGTATTAAAGAGACGGGTAAATCCTTAGCCATGTCTGCTGACTGTAATCCTCGCTACTGCTATGTCGATCCAGCAAAAGGGGGAGCTTTAGCCGTTATGGAGTCTGGACGTAATGTTGCCATGTCTGGTGCAAGACCTCTTTCAATTACAGACTGTCTAAACTTTGGTAACCCAGAAAACCCAGAAGTTATGTGGCAATTTGCCCAAGCTTGTGAAGGAATTAAAGAAGCATGTTTAGCACTTAACACCCCTGTGGTTTCAGGAAATGTATCACTTTACAATGAAACCAATGGAACCTCTGTGTTTCCTACTCCTGCCATTGCGATGGTTGGACTTAACGAAGACGAAAGAAAAGTACTTCCATCTTGTTTCCAAGATGATGAGAACCATCTAGTTCTCATAGGAGACACAGGAACACAATTTGGTGCTTCACTTTATATTAAAGAGTTATTTGGCGAAACAGTAGGAACTTTAGCCAAGATTGACTACAAAAAAGAGTTAGCCTTATGGAAACTTGTAATTGATGCTAATGAAGAGTGTCTTTTAGCCTCAGCTAAAGATTTAAGTTCTGGTGGTATTGCCATTGCCTTAGCAAAAATGGCAGCTGTTTCAGGGAGAGGGGTTATCGCAGGTGTTAGACTTGAAGACAAACGAAGTATCTTTGATGAATCACAATCTAGAGCCATTTTAGAAGTAAGCTCAAAAGAAAATCTTGAAAAAGTCATTGACATGGCAAAAGGCTTAGGTCTAAGTACAGATATCATTGGTAAAGTTGGTGGAAATACGCTTAAAGTTAATGATATTGAAATAAATTTAGAGAAGTTACAAAAAACTTACTTTAGTAAGTTTAAAAGTGTTGTAGAACAAGATATTTAGACCCCTTAAAAGGTCTAAATAATTAAACACATTGAAAAGAGTCTAATTCTTTATTATAGAGAGGCTTAGTTTCTTTTTCGCAAAAGTACTCAGATAAAGGTAGATCACTTTTTTCTAAAATCTTATCTTCTATTTTTTCTACTGATTGAGTTAATCTCAATAAATCTTTATTAGCCTCTTTATTCTCAAAATAATTCATTTTTTCTTCTTCTGTCATAACATATGATGGGAAAACAGTCATCTCCACACCATCTACAATAATTGTTATTGTTTTATCAATTGTTGCTTCAGTAAAGCTTGGATTACCTAAACTAGCCAAAGTATTATGTTCTTTATTTTTAGAGCTTTTTGAAGGGTTAAGATTGTCTAGATTTATAAAACATACCCCTCCAACACAATTTTGTGTTCCTGATCCAAAAACAGTTGTGGCTAGTAGTGCAGACATTGTACCTAATATCAAGAGTTTCTTGTTTAGCATGTATCTATATCTCCTAAAGTTTATAATTTTATTTTCTGTAAGAATATTATGTCTAAAAAGTGATAAAAAAGTGATAAAAGTATAAAGTTAATAAACACTTTTTATAATTTAAAATAAAAAATATTCGTTTCAAAAGTAAAATTAAATAATATGAATACAAAAAAACACAAATACTATTATTTCTAATTTTTTAAGCTTTATTCTCAGCATTAATAAGCTTGTTCCACTCACTTACCTCATCTACTTTGGGAAAGCCATCCAGTATTTCTTCAGGTTCAAACTTTGTTTTATAGGCAAATGCCTTACAACCGTCTACCCAATAACCCAAATAAATCCATGGTAAGTCTAATACTTTTGCCAATTCTACTTGATACAGTAAAGAGTAGGTTCCAAGAGACAAATTTAAATAGTCAGGATCATAGAAAAAATAAATAGATGAAATACCATCATCTAAAATATCAATTAAATCTACGCCTACTAACTTTCCATCAACAATGTATAATATTTCTTTTCCAAAATCATGTGCCCCTTCTACAAAATTTTCTCTGTATTCTCTAGGATTAATATTACGATGTGTCCACTGATCTTGTTTATGCTTATATGAGTGGTATTTATTATATAGTTCAATATGTGCTGTAGATAAAGTAGGTTTTTGGATAATAATCTCTGTCTCTTTATTACGCTTTATCGCTTTTTTTTGCGATTTTCTTAGTTTAAAATCATTGACATCTATGCGTAAGGATTTACATTCATTACAACTTGCACAAATAGGATGGAAATAGTATTTACCAAAACGACGCCAACCTCTATTAATTAAAGCTGTATTATAGGCTTGTGTTGCATCTTCAATATGCTTATAACTCATACGAACACTTTTACCTTCTAGGTAAGCACAATCATAGTCTAGCATAGAAAAATCTGTTGACTTTGGTGGTATATCTGTAAACGTAGTATCATTCATAATTGTGATTTTACCTAAAATTTGTCAATTTATAGTAAAATTTTAGCCCCAATATTGATTTAAGGATTAAATTTGTATCTATATCAACCAAGCTCTGGCTATGCTTATAATAGCGATTCTATATTTTTATATGACTTTATCTCTACTTTCAAGCCTAAAGGTTCAATTCTTGATGTGGGTTGTGGTGTTGGAATTCTCTCTTTACTCTTAAGCCGAGACTTTAAGATAGAAACAAGCATTGTGGATAAACAAGAAATAATGCTAAAATATGCAAAACATAACTATCAAATTAATAACTTAAAAGTAAAATCTACTCTTAATGACTTCTCAAATTTTTGCGAAGAAGAAAAATTTGACTATGTTATCTCTAATCCACCTTTTTATGACCAGAATGTTACCCAAAGTCAAAATGAGCATTTAAACATCGCCCGTTATGCCCAACACTTACCCATTGAAATTTTTATCGCTAAAGTAAAAAAAGTTTTAAAACCCCGTGGTCGATTTATTTTTTGCTATGATGCTAAACAAGTAGACAAACTATTACATTCACTTATAAAGAATAAAATCAATCCAGAAGAAATACGTTTTGTCCATTCAAAAATTGACCGTGACTCAAAATTAGTGATGATTGCTGCACGAATGAACTCTAAATCTATGATGAAAGTTTTGGCACCTCTCATTGTTTTTAATAAGCAAAGCAACTATAATACAGAAGCACAAAAAGCTTTTGATAAAGCTGGAACAAACAGCATTAAAGGAGACTATTAATGGAAGAAAATATTTTATCTCAAACAGGTTATGCCTTTAAATTTACCCCAACAGCCTGTGATGCCTGTGGGGGTGCATGTTGTACCGGAGCTAGTGGTTATATTTGGGCAAAATATCCTGAAATAGAAGCAATGGCAGATTTTTTAGAACTAACTGTGGAAGAATTTGCTACAATCTACTTAAAGAAAGTTAAGCATCGCTACTCTATAATAGAGAAAAAGCTTGATGATGAAAACTTTGCCTGTGTCTTTTTTGATGAAAAATTAAAACAGTGTAGTATTTACGCTGTAAGACCACGGCAGTGCAGGACTTTTCCTTTTTGGGAAACATTTAAGAATAATACAGAAGAGGTAAAAAAAGAATGTCCTGGAATCATAGAATGATTAATAATAAAACTGTTATTACCCTGTTTGTCCTCGTAACTTTTTATACAATAGGCTGTAGTACCTATTCTGTACCAAGTGAAAGTAAAGTAGTTATAGCAAAAGAGGACTTGGCTAACTATAACCCAAAAAACTTTTCTAAAGAAAAAGTTGCTAAAAACAATAAAAAACTTAAAAATGAAGATCAACTCATTATTCAAGCAATTTTTTTAGAAGAACAACATGCCTATAGACAAAGTAATGAATTTTATGCCCTTTTATATGAAGTAACAAAAAAAGAAGAGTATCTTTTAAAAGAGTTAAGCACTGCACACCAAGCTGGTATTATTTCTCCAAACCTTGATGCTTTAAAAACCTACATAGAAAAGAATCCTAAGAATCTTCAAGCACAACGCATTCTTCTCTCTTTTTATTTAAAAGATAAAAAATTTGACCAAGCAAAACAAGTAGGGAATAAGTTAACGCAAGAGTCTTCACAAGCTGTTGATTTTGAACTTGCAGCCAACCCCTATATTTTTGCTGGTGAATATGAAGCCTCTTTAAAATATTTGCAAGAAGCTTATAACAAAACATTCAATGAAGACATACTCCTTAAGATTGTAACCATTCAAATTAACTATCTTCAAAAAATAGGAGATGCCATTAATAGTTTGGAAAGTCATAGAATCACACAAGGTTGTTCTGAAAAGATTTGTCTACAACTCGTTGGTATATATTCTCAACAACGTAAAGTCTCAAAACTTATCCCTATTTATAAAGACCTTTACCAAGAAACTCAAAAAGAAATCTATGCTGAGAAAGTTATAGAAAGTTATCTCATAGAGAAAAATCTTTCTGCTGCTATTGAGTATTTAGAAAATGAGATAGATAACGACACCCTACTATACTCTTTATATATGGAACAAAAATCTTATATTAAAGCCAATAATTTAGCCAAACAAATGATCCAAAAAACAAATGATTCAAAATGGTATGCTGAATCAGCCATTTCTTTGTATGAATCGCTTTCTAACAAAGAGGACAAAGAACAGCTACAACATGTTGTTGCTAACTTTGAAAAAGCCATTGAACTTGGTGAAAAAAGTCCAGTCTATTTAAACTATTATGGCTATACCCTTATTGATAAAGAGATAGACATTCATAAAGGCTTAAAAATAATAGAAAAAGCCTTAGCCCAAGAGCCAGAAAATACTTATTATTTAGACTCTTTAGCATGGGGATACTATAAACTAGGTAACTGTGAAAAAGCTTACCCTAAGATGAAGAAGGTTGTGGAAGTTGAAGGACTTAATGAAGATGAGATTATTGAACATTGGCATGCTATCCATAACAAATGTAAAAAATAACTAAGAAGGTACAAAATTGGCAAAAATTTTAGATGACATTATAAAAAAAACAAAAGCAGATTTAGAAAAGCGAAAAATTGACTACCCAATAGACTGGCTTGGTCGATCTTTAGCACTCAACCCTTTTGCTCCAAAAGATGTTTTTTCTGCACTCAAATCTACAGAAGAAAACCCTTATCGAATCATCGCAGAAGTAAAAAAAGCCAGTCCTAGTAAAGGAATTATTAGAGAAGACTTTGATCCTATGGCTATTGGTCAAGCTTATGAAAAAGGAGGTGCTGATTCACTCTCTATTTTAACAGAACCTCACTTCTTTCAAGGAGACAAAGAATACTTAGGTATGGTTCGTCGCTATACTTCAATTCCCCTACTTCGTAAAGATTTTATTGTTGATGAATACCAACTCGTAGAAGCCCTTGCCTATGGTGCTGACTATGTACTTTTAATTGCCACAGCACTTAGTCGTAAAGAGTTGAAAACACTTTTAAACTATACCCGTCATTTAGGAATGGAGGCTTTAGTAGAAATTCATGACAAAAAAGACTTAACTAAAGCTATTTTTGCAGGAGCAGATATCATAGGAATCAACCATCGTAATCTTGAAACATTTGAAATGGACATGAAACTTAGTGAAAAACTCATTCCTCTTATTCCTAATAATAAAATTATTGTAGCAGAAAGTGGGATTAATACCCATCAAACAGTCAAAGAACTCTCAGAAATTGGGGCTGATGCCTTTTTGGTTGGAGAACATTTTATGCGTCAAGATAATATTACTCAAGCAGTTAAAGATTTAAAGTATGGAATTTAATTGTGCATAACATTGTCATAACAGGCTGTTCGACAGGTATCGGTCTGATAACAGCTCAATATTTAAAAGAACAAGGTTACAAAGTCTATCCAACCGTTAAAAACGAGAAAGATTTAATCACTTTACAAACAATGGGCTTTAACAATGTTATGAAACTCGATGTAAGAGAAGCCGACGAAATAAGCAAAGTTATTAATGCAGTACTAGAGGAAGATGGAAAAATTGATACTTGGTTTAACAATGCAGGGTTTGGACAAGCTGGTGCAATAGAAGACATTAGTACACAAACGCTAAGAGAACAGTTTGAAACCAATGTTTTTGGTCTGCATGAATGTACTCGACAGATAATCCCCATTATGCGACAACAAGGCTATGGAAAGATCATCCAACACTCTTCCGTACTAGGTCTTATCTCTTTGTTTGGAAGAGGTTCTTACAATGCAAGTAAATATGCCATTGAAGGATTAACCGACACGCTAAGACTTGAATTAAGAGGAACTGATATTTATCCTGTTTTATTAAATACTGGACCCATTAGCAGTGATTTTAGAAAAAATGCCATGAAAAAACTGGAAAAAAATGTCAACATGAAAAACTCTGTTTTTTATGACTACTACGAAAAAGCTTTATCAGCCCAAAAATCTAAAGTTCCTTTTAATGAAGAAGCCATTTCTGTAGCCAAAGTTGTCCATAAAATTCTCTTAGTTAAAAAACCAAAACCTCGTTACTATATTACTAAAGCCACTTATTTACTCGGCTATTTTAAACGTATTTTGAGTACTTCTGCTTTAGATAAGCTTTTAAATAAACTTACTTAATTAAGTCAACTATATTTAAGTAAATATAGCTATCTTGGTAAAAATATTAAACTTAGGATAATAATTGAATTTATTTAAAAATATAAAAGATGACTTTTGTAATGTAAAACGCAATGACCCTGCCTTACACTCAACTTTTGAGCTTTTTTTTAACTACCCTGGTCTTTGGGCACTCTTCTATCATCGTATTGCACACTCACTCTATAAAAGAGGTTTACGATTTCTTCCACGATTTATTTCAGGCTTTAGTCGACTGCTCACCACCATAGATATTCATCCAGCAGCACAAATTGGTTC
>CACVAZ010000110.1:0-11440 GCA_902727995.1 uncultured Sulfurovum sp. | reverse complement strand
TGACCATTGCTATTGCAACCCTTGCAAGAGAACTTAAGGCAGAAGGTAAAGATGTTATCTCTTTTTCTGCTGGTGAACCAGACTTTGACACTCCTGATGCTGTTAAAAATGCTGCTAAAGATTCTCTTGATGCTGGACACACAAAGTACACAGCTGTTCCGGGAACACCTGAATTACTCCAAGCCGTAGCTGACAAACTTAAAAGAGAAAATGGTTTAACTTATGCAACCAATCAGATTCAAACAAACAATGGTGCAAAGCATTCATTATTTAATCTTTTTCAAGCACTTGTTGATGAAGGTGATGAAGTTATTATCCCTGCACCTTATTGGGTAACTTACCCTGAATTGGTGAATTATGCTGGTGGTATCTCAGTGATTATTAATACCGATGATAGTTCAGGATTTAAAATGACAGCTGAGCAATTGAAGGCTGCCATTACCCCTAAAACAAAAATGCTTGTATTGACTTCTCCTTCAAATCCAACAGGTGCTGTTTACTCAGAAAGTGAACTCAGAGCCTTAGCTGAAGTATTAAAAGATACCAATATTCTTGTGGCTTCAGATGAAATGTATGAGAAACTTGTCTTTGATAACATTAAATTTGTAGCAACGGCAAGTATTTCAGAAGATATGTTTGAGCGTACCATTACCATTAATGGTTTAAGTAAATCAGCAGCCATGACAGGTTGGCGTTTTGGATACATGGCTTCTGCAAAAACAGAGCTTATTGCTGCTATGAATAAACTACAGTCTCAAAGCACCTCAAACATCAACTCCATCACCCAAGATGCAGCCATTGTAGGGCTTAATGGTACAATTAATGAAGAAGTTGAAACAATGCGTGTGGCTTTTGAAGCACGTTGTGCTGAAGCTACAAACTTATTTAATGCTGTAGATGGTCTCTCTGTGGTAAAACCAAATGGAGCCTTTTATCTTTTTGTAAACATTAAAAAGGTATCAAATAATTCAATGCAATTTTGTAAAGACTTACTTGAAGACCAAGGTGTAGCTGTTGTTCCTGGTATTGGATTTGGGGCTGAGGGGTACTTTAGATTCTCTTATGCTACAGATATTGAAACCATCAAAGAAGGGGTTCGTCGTATTGAAGCTTTTGTTCAAAAGCAAAAATAAATACTACTCTAAACATTGGTGAGAGCAGTATTCTCTCACCTAGCACTTCAAATTGCTATACATACTTAATCGGATCTATTACTCCTGCTAATTTAAAACCATTTAAACGTAAACGACATGAATCACATATCCCACATGCTTTTTTTTCATTTTGATAACATGACCACGTATCTTTTAAGGGAACACCTAAGGCTAAAGACTTCGTAACAATTTCATGTTTTTTCATATGCACCAATGGCATTTTAATTTCTAATTTTGTCTCATCTTTAGTACCCAAATTAATAGATTTTTCCATAGACTTTATGTACTCATCTCTACAATCAGGATAGCCAGAACTATCTTCTTCAACCACACCAATAAAAAGTGCTTCAGCACCATGTTTTTCAGCAATAGCTGTTGCAATAGAGATAAAAATTCCATTTCTAAAAGGAACGTAAGTTATGGGAACACCAGCTTCAACTCCTGTAGTCGGAACTGTTAAAGAACGGTCTGTTAGTGCAGAAGCACCAATTTGCTTGAAGAAATCTAAGTCTATTGAATAGGACTCACTACAGCCTAATTCTTTAGCAATATTATGAAAACAAACTAACTCTTTTTTTTCTGTTCTCTGCCCATAGTTAAAATGTATAGCAATAAGATCATACCCCTCATTTTTAGCTATTTTAGCCCCTAAGGCACTGTCCATTCCACCAGATATTATGCAGACTGCTTTCTTAAAATTGGTCATTTTATCCCTTTTCTATTAAATTTTAATTCTCATTGTTATAATTTATCTATTTTTAAAAGTATTTTACCTATATTTCGGTAAACTCTATCCATGTTAAACATTGAAAATCTCAGTGACTTCACTATAAATGTTAAATTGTTAGAAAATATTGCAAATAGCCTCACATCAAGGGAGATTGATTTGACTCTATGCTACAATGATACCATTCAACAATACAACAAGGAGTATCGTCAAAAAGACAAAGCTACTGATGTTTTAAGCTTTCCCATAAATAATGACATAATTATAGATAATGATTTAATGCCTTTAGGTGCCATTGTTATTTCAATTGATTTTGTTATGGATAAAGCTGAGGAATATAAACACAGTACAGAGTCTGAGATGGCATTACTTTTTATTCATGGTCTGCTTCATATTTTGGGATATGATCATGAAAAAGATAATGGGGAAATGAGAGAAAAAGAAGCGTTAATAATCCAAAACTTTAACCTTCCAGATAGTTTAATCGTAAGAACAGAGGAGAATTAATGGATTTCGTCATATTCATATTGGCCATGGGTGGACTAATATTTGGAGCTGACTTCATCGTCAATCAGAGTGAACGTATTGCATTACGTTTTAATATATCAGAGTTTATTATAGGATCTACGCTTATTGCCTTGGGAACATCTTTACCTGAAATGGCTGCGAGTATGGCTGCGAGTTTTGATAATAAACCAGAAATTGCCATTGCCAATGCCGTTGGCTCGAACATTATGAATATCACACTTGTATTAGCTGTAATTTTCATCATATCTAAACCATTTAAACCAACACGGGACTTCTTTGCAAAAGATAGTATTTGGGCATTAATGCCAATCTTAATCTTTTTATTAATGAGTATTGATGGAGAAATCGGTAAATTTGATGCGACCTTACTTTTTGTTCTCATGTTTGCTTATTTACTCTTTTTATTTGAGGACTCACGCTCTACAGAGCTTGATGAAGTTGACCAAGAATTAAAAAAAGATTTTTCATGGATAAAATCAATAGGACTACTATTGATAGGTTTTGTGATGGTTGTTGTCGGAGCGAGTTTTGCCATTGATTCTGCCTCAAATATTGCTTCTAGTTTTGGGGTTAGTCAATGGCTCATTGGCGTAGTTGTACTAGCTTTTGGTACTTCACTTCCAGAACTTATTGTCTCTATTACAGCTGTTATAAAAGGTAAGGTAGGTATGGCAATAGGAAATATTATTGGTTCGAACTTGGCAAATACTACCATGGTGATTGGTGCTGCAGCAATGGTCAATAATTTAGAAATCAATTTGCATACCTATCATTATGACTTAGCCTTAATGACAGTTGCTACTATCATGCTGATTTATATCACTTCAAATAAGCTCTACTCTAAACCTGCTGGAATTTCTTTACTCATTGTATTGTCACTTTTCTTATATGAAAAAGTTTACCCTGTCATCCCAGTAACAGTAGTAACAACTTCTTAACTTCCAATTATGAAAAACTACGACTGCATCATTATCGGTGCAGGAGCAGCTGGAATGATGGCTGCAATTCAAGTAGCTTCTCAACAAAAGTCTGTTCTTGTTCTCGAAAAACTTCCGAAAATTGCTGCCAAACTCAAAGCAACAGGTGGTGGACGATGTAACCTTAGCAATACCCTTTCTAATGAAATATTTATGTCACGTTTTGGACGAGAAGGTCGTTTTATGACTCCTGCACTTGAAGCTCTTGACCATAAAGAACTGCAAATATTTTTTAATAAGCTTGGAGTTAAAACCCATGCCCCTGATGGATTTAGAATTTTTCCTGTAGGACATGATTCCATGAGTATTATTAAAGCATTAAAAGATGAAATGGAACAACTCAAAATAGAAGTATGTTGCAGTCAAAAAGTAGAAGCCCTAGAACATAATGAAGAGCATATAACAGCTGTAAAAACCCAAGACAATATTTATTATTCTTCAAATGTCATCATGGCTTCTGGTGGTATGGGGTATCCTGTTTTAGGTGCAGAGGGTGATGGATACCCCTTAGCCCAATCCGTCGGTCACAAAATAAGTGCAATACATCCTGCCATGATGCCTCTTAAAACAAAAGAGTTATGGGGTACGAATTGTCGTGCCGACACCATAGCCAAAGTTGAAATGCGTGTTGATATTAAAAAATATAAAAAGCTTCATGCCAAAGGAGATTTAATATTTACAAAAAATGGTATACGAGGACCAGTAGTATTAGACTTCTCAAGAGAAATTACTCCTCTTTTGGCTAAGTTTAATGAAGTACCTATTTTAATGAACCTCACAAAAGGTATGAATGAAGAAGAGATAAGAGAACACTTTAAAAAGCTTCAAAAAAAGAATTCTCACATTACAAGCCTTGAACTTATTAACACTTTACTTCCAGAGTCTGTTAGCCTTCAACTTTGTAAACTAGCCAACATATCTAATCCAAAGCTAACGCTAAAAAATATATCAGGGATTAACAGAGACAGACTCATTAAACTCTTAGCATGGACACCCTTAACCATTAATGGACATGATGGATTTAAACTCGCCATGATCACTCGTGGAGGGGTACTACTTAAAGAAATTAACCCCAATACCATGCAAAGTAAAAAGATGAAAGGGCTTTATTTTTGTGGAGAAGTTATGAACCTTGATGGTCCCTGTGGAGGTTACAATTTACAATGGTCATTTGCCAGTGGCTTTTTGGCTGGAAAATTGCTAAAAAACCATTAAGAATACCCAAAAAGCGATAATCTAAACTAAGTAGGTGAGTTAATCCTCTTCTCTATTTTTAGACTTAGCGTTGGATTTTTTTATTTTAGAAACAAATCTTCCTGCAACAGTGTCAATATCAAGTGCCAATTCAAGAACTAAAAAAATAAAGGCAATAAGCCCAAGTATGCTAAATAATAATTGTACATTTTCTATCATGATAAATCCTTTTTTAATTATAAAATAATAATATCATAAGATTTATTATATATTGTGCATAAGTAAAAAGATTTTCAAGTAATTTAACTCAATTACAAAACTACAGCTCGACCATTCTCCATAGCTACCATGTCTTCAATACGAATCCCAAATTCACCAGGAATATAAATACCAGGCTCAATCGTGTAGACCATGCCATCTTCAACCTGCATCTCAGATTTAGCAGAGATATATGGCATTTCATGAATGTCTAATCCTACGCCATGTCCTGTGGAGTGAACATAATATTCTGCCATACCCCCCTTTTCAATAATATCACGGGTAAACGCATCTATTTTTTTAGCTTTCATTCCTGACCTTGCTTTATTAATCGCATTGTCATGTGCTTTTAAAACCAAGTCGTAAGCTTTTTGAATTTTTTTCTTTTTAAATTTTTGATTATACGCAAACTCAAAATCATTACTTGCAGAAACGGTTCTTGTTCGATCTGAACAATAACGTTTATATTTTAATCCAGCATCGACTAAAAGTAAATCATTATTTTTTAGTTTTTTACTAGTAGGTAAGGCATGAGGTTTTGCAGCATTTTCATTCACAGCCATGATGGGGTCAAAAGAGAGTTCATATTTTCCCTTTTGTGAGAGCATTGCTTTTCCCATAAAAGTTAACATGTTTTCATCTTGTTTAAACCCATGTTTTTTAATTAATACCGACAAATCATCAAAAGCTTTAGCACCAAGCTTCACAGCCTTTTTCAAGAGTAAAAGCTCTTCTGAACTTTTAAGAACTCTTTTTTTATGAGAAAAATTAGGCACTTCCTTAAAATTAATTTTTAAATCTTTTTTTAACATTTCAAAAGCAAAAAGATTCCACTCTTTAGGATCATAAGATATTTTTTTTATTTTAGATTTTTTAATAAGTGTTCTTGCTTCGGCATATAAATCACCATTAATAAGAACCGTAGCTCCTTTCACTAACTCTTGAGCTTCAACCGTATATCGAGAATCTGTAATAAAAAAAGATTCGCTTCCTAATTTTAAAAAAAGTGCATTATCGGCACTAAATCCACATTCGTAGTAGATGGAGTTTTCGTCTTTAACTATGTAGTTCATGGGAAGTACCTTATAATTTTAATTCTTAACTTTGTAAATTTGCTTGAGCTTGTTTTGCTTCACGCATCGCAGCCACTTCACTCATGATTTGAAGTATTGACATCATGCCTAGATGATACGACATTGGTCCAAAACCAGCAATTTGACCAGCACAAACAGGAGCTGTAACTGACTTATGTCTAAACTCTTCTCTTTGGTAAATATTAGAAAGATGCACTTCTACAGTGGGAATCTGAATCGCAGCAATGGCATCACGAATAGCAATAGAAGTATGCGTATATGCAGCAGGGTTAATGATAATACCATCTGTATCACCAAGACATTCTTGAAGTCTGTCTACAATCTCACCTTCTAAGTTTGACTGAAAAAATTCAATTTCGACATTATTTTGTTTTGCCACACCTTCCATTTGTGCATGAATGTCTGCTAATTTCATTGACCCATAGATATTTTGCTCTCTCATCCCTAACATGTTAAGGTTTGGTCCTTGTATTACAACTACTTTCATTTTTTTTTGCCTTATTTATTAATTTGGCACTCATTCTAGCGAAATTAACGTTTGAAAACAATATTCCCATCAACATAAACAGAGGAGATTTCAAAGGCTTCATCAAATAAGACTAAATCTGCTTCATAGTCTTTTTCTAAACGTCCTTTTTTAAGTCCTAATTTTTTAGCTACCCTCTCCGTCACCATGCTCACCAACTCTACTAGGCTAAGGTCTGTATATTCGTAAAAATTTTTCAATGCCTCATTCATTTTCAAAACAGACCCAGCTAAAGTGCCATCTTCGAGCCGTGCTTGTCCCTCTTTTACAATAACTTTTTGTCCACCAACTTCTGAAATTCCACACATCATACACCCTGCTCTCATAGCATCGGTTACTAAAAGGAGTTGGTCTTTTTTGAGCTTCACTAAGAGGGCAAAAAAAGAAGGATGGATGTGAATTAAATCAGCAATCACATCCACGGAAACCTCATCAACTTCCAAAACAGCCCCAACAACACCTGGTTCTCTATGATGTAAAGGATTCATAGCATTAAACAAATGTGTCGCATGAGAGATACCCCAGGTAAAACTCTCTTTAGCTTCTACATAAGAGGCATCAGAATGTCCTATGCTTAGTAAGACATGAGAATAGTGTTCTTTAATATATTTAATAAATGACTCTCCTCCCTCAATTTCAGGTGCAATTGTGACCATTTTAACAATGTCCATAAAAGGTAAAATTAGTGCCATGTTTGGTTTTTGAATGTGTATTTTATTTTGAGCACCATGTTTTAAAGAGTTAATAAAAGGTCCCTCCAAATGTACCCCCAAAACCTTTGCCCCTTCTTTTTGTTTATATTGTTGAACATTTAAAAGTGCTTTCTCAATATCTTTCGTACTCATCGTCATGGTTGTCGCTAAAAAAGAAGTTGTACCTGTTTGAATTAAACTTTTTGAAATTTCATCTAAGGCTTCTTCTGTCCCATCCATCACATCAAATCCAGCTGAACCATGAATATGTATATCAATAAATCCAGCAGATAAATAAAGTCCCTTAGCATCTATGATTTCCGTATGAAGAGGTACTTCCTGTGATAAAGAGATAATTTTACTATCAAAAGAGAGACAATATCCCTCTAAAAGTTCTTTATGCGTAATAATTTTTGCATTGACAACCGTTTTCATCATGGTTTTCATTAGCGAATAGACCTTATATTATTTTGACTTAACTTATAAATACGAGAAGCCTTTCTCTCTTTCCTATCTTTTTTCTTAGGAAAAGAGACAAGAACTTCTGTATTTTCTTTGGCATAAGCCTCATCATACTCTGCTCCACTTAAATTTGCAGAAGAAGAATAAACCCAATATAATCTATCTAACAATAAATTATGTTCGGTATTTTTCACCACACGAAATGACAAACCATTAGGCATAATAAAGGTCGTTCTTTTAGCTCTACGAACTGCATTTTTATATTTATTGGGCACTCGACTAAATCTTTTTAATGTCTCTAAAGAATTGACTACTTTTATATAATGTTTATTTGGTTTTCTTTTTTTTGCTTGGTCTATTTTCTTTGAGTCTTGAGAAACAAAACCTATGGTCGTGTCTGTTTGGGTTAAAAAAAGATTAGTTTGCATTAAGAAATAGTACCTAACTTTAACTCACAATATTCTCTAAATTCTCTTCCATAACTTCAAGATTTTCATTAAACTTTTCAATGGCTTTGATTGTCTCTTTAGCCGTCATGTCATTAAATTCTCCAACAATGAACTTTTTAGATTCTAAAAAATCTTTGACTTCTTCAGGGGCTTTAAGATTATACATCTCTGTATAGACTTTATAAAAATCATTATTTAGCTGTTCTTTTAACTCATTATTTGAAACTTGTAAATGCATCACCATGTTTAATAAATCTTTATTTTGCTCTTGTAACTGAAACAATATTTGTCTTAACTTTAAATCGTCCATTATTTAACCTTTTAAGTAATTTTTTAAAAATTATTGTAACTAAAATGCACTTGCGTATACTCATATTCAAGTGCTAATACATAGAGATTATCACTTTCATGTATATTTAGCTATAATCTTTATTATGCATAAACGAACCAACCCACACTACTTAACACCAGCATCAAAAGATTGTTCAGTAAGCGATAAGCCTTGTTCTTATGTACCTAATCAAAAAATGAGTATGAACCATAGACAGGTTGACGTGGTGACCATAGGCTTTGCAACAAAAGCAACCCAACGTGGTTGGAGACGTTTTGGACGAAATTACATCTATCCTGAATGTCATTCTTGTTCTGAATGCAAGAGTTTACGCATTGATGTGTCTGGGTTTAAATACTCAAAATCTCAAAAAAAAACCATTAATAGGAATGATGATACAAAAATTGTTATTAGAGAACCTGTTGCTACGCAAGAACATGTAAATCTTTACAATAAATATCATGCTTACAAAGCTCAAAAAAATGGATGGAATAATAAAGCGATTAATCGAACAAAATATTATGAAACCTATGTCAATGGTGCTTTTGAATTTGGTAAAGAGTTACGTTACTACATAGATGATAAACTTGTTTGTGTTGACCTTATTGATATTTTGGAAGATGGAATTTCAGCTGTTTACTGTTATTATGATCCAGACTATCCACGCTTTTCACTGGGAAAGTACTCTTTACTCTATGAAATACATCTCGCCAATACTTTAGGACTAAAGTGGATTTATCTTGGAAACTGGATCAAAAACTATAAAGCCTTTGAATACAAAGAAAACTTTCAACCCCTAGAAGTACTTGAAAAGTTTACTCCCATGGTTGAAAAGCCCATATGGAAACCTTTAAAACCGTAAATGGGGTCTAAGCTTTTATTTCCCTTCTAAAAATCCACTTCCCACATTTACTAAAAGTGGGTTTTGCTGCTTAAACTCTTCATCTGAAAAAACAAAACGAAAATTGTCCATGTATTCTACTAAAATTTCATAAGCTTTAGCTATTTCTTGAAATTTCTCAGTTGAACCTCCCTCCATGTCAGGGTGGTATTTTCGTGAAAGCTTTAAGTACTTTCTACGCACATCTTCTTTTGTTCTCAATGAAATAAGTTCCAAACTTTCAACGGCATCTTTAAATTCTGCAAGAGAGACTTGATGCATTTTTTAACCCTTTTATTAATCTAATCTAAGTACAGCCATAAATGCTTCTTGTGGAACATTTACAGAGCCAATGGATTTCATACGTTTTTTACCAGCTTTTTGTTTGTCTAATAACTTTCTTTTACGCGTAATATCTCCACCATAACATTTAGCCGTAACATTTTTACCCGTAGACTTCACCGTAGACCTTGCGATAATTTCATTACCAATACTCGCTTGAATAGCCACTTCAAACAGCTGTCTAGGAATAAGTTCTTTTAAATTTTGAACAAATGCCAAACCTTTGGTTCTAGCTCTATCTCGTGGCACAATAATAGAAAGAGCATCCACCACATCACCTGCTACTTTAATGTCTAGTTTTATAAGGTCTCCTGGTCGAAAACCAATAGGTTCATAATCAAAACTTGCATACCCTTTAGTGGTACTTTTTAGTTTATCATAAAAGTCTAGTACAATCTCATTCATTGGAATATCATATTCTAAGAGAACACGCTCAGCATTAATGTAATCCATTTTAATCTGCATACCACGACGGTCATTAAGAAGTTTAATTACATTTCCTAAATAATCATTAGGAACTAAAATTGTTGCCTTGATATAAGGTTCAAAAACTGTCTCTATTTTCATAACATCAGGTAAATCAAAAGGATTTTGAATATCAATTCTTGTACCATCTTTTTGCAAAACTTCATAAACAACCGTAGGAGCTGAAGCAATTAACTCTAAGTTAAATTCACGTTCCAAGCGTTCTTTAATTACTTCCATGTGCAACATACCTAAGAAACCTGTTCTAAAACCAGAACCAAGTGCCACCGAAGACTCAGGCTCAAATGAAATGGAAGAGTCATTCAATTTTAGCTTATTGAGTGCATCTCGTAAATCTTCAAATTTATCTGTTTCTATGGGATAAATACCTGCAAAGACAAAAGGTTTAGCTGGTTCAAATCCATCAATAATCTCTGCTGTAGGATTTAGGGCATCCGTTAAGGTATCTCCCACTTGAAGACCATCAACTGTTTTTTGTCCTGTGACGACAATCCCAATTTCACCTGTTCTAATTTTCGAAGTTTTAATAGGGGCAATGGGATTAGGGTACATAAGGTCAAGTACCACATGCTCTTCTTTCGTACTCATAATCTTAATTTTTTGACCTTTTTCAATGCTACCTTCATAAACACGAACCAAGGCCAAAGCACCCAAATAGTTGTCAAACCATGAATCATAAATCAATGCTTTACAAGGAGCATTTTCATCACCATTGGGTGCTGGAATAATATCCACAATCATATCAATGAGTTCAGGAACACCCTGCCCTGTTTTAGCTGAAACCAAACAATGTAAGGTACAATCAATACCAATAGCATCTTCAACTTCTTCCAAAACTCTCTCTGGTTCAGCTGCTGGTAAATCTATTTTGTTAACCACAGGTAAAAGTTCTAGGTCATTTTCCATGGCAATGTAAACATTGGCTATTGTTTGTGCTTCAACCCCTTGTGCAGCATCAATAATAAGCAAAGCACCCTCAGAAGAAGCCAAAGAACGACTCACTTCATAAGAAAAGTCAACGTGACCTGGAGTGTCAATAAGGTTTAGAATATAATGTTCACCATCACGTTCATAGTCTAAACGTACAGATTGTGCTTTAATAGTAATTCCACGCTCTTTTTCAATGTCCATCGTATCCATGACTTGTGCAGACATTTGACGATCAACTACGGCAGAACACTCTTGAATAATTCTATCAGCTAAAGTAGATTTTCCATGGTCAATATGTGCAATAATCGAGAAGTTACGAATATTTTTTTGAGGAACATTAAATTTTGTCATTAGTTAGCCGTTCCAAAAATAGAATTAAGACTTTCATTATGATAAACACGTCTTATCAC
>CACVAZ010000109.1 GCA_902727995.1 uncultured Sulfurovum sp. | reverse complement strand
AATATAAAGTATGATTTTTAATTATTTTTTGTATCATACATACTTATGAGAATAAAAAAGGAAAAATTATGAGTAGTATTTATGAGAAAATAGACAATCGAATAGAAACTTTTTTAAGTACCCTAAAACGCTTCCCCTTAGCAAGTTTTTCAGCCCTTCTAATCACCATGATATTTTTAGTGCTAATTGACACGAACCACTACAACAGTCCAAATGTCATTATGGCTTATAAAATTGCATTTGTGGCTACACTGGGTGTTGTGCTTTTTCCAGCCTTACAACTTTTAGGTCGTTCCTCTATTTTTTCACTTCTAGGACTCATCATTCTTAGTATTTACTATTATTGTCTGCCTCATAACCTTGATAATGCCAATGAAACTCTTTTCATTCGTCATCTATTACTAGGGATTGCACTTTTTTTCATGATTATTTGGGTGCCGTTTATTGGACGGAAAAGTGACAATGATACCTTTTGGGAATATGCCCAATCCATCATCTTTGGAATTATCATCGCCATTTTGTTTTCGGTCATTATCTACCAAGCTTTAGCTATTGCACTCTATGCCATAGAAAAGCTTTTTCATTTTGAGGTAGAATCCATTCGCTATGCTCAATTAGCCCTAATTGTGTTTGGGGTCTTTGGGGTAAACTTCTTTCTTTCTCAAATTCCCAAACACCCTCTTTTCTTGCACGTTAAACCTTACTCTAAAATAAAAAGAATTTTTTCTAAAAACATCTTAGCTCCCATTGCTATTATTTATTTTATTATTCTTTTTGCTTACACAGCAAAGATTTTAATCAACATGACTTACCCCTCAGGCACACTTTCATGGGTTATTGTTGCTTTCTCTTTTGTTGCCATTGTTAGCTTTTTGTTTTTAAGTCCTTACCTTAAAAAATCTAGCCTAAGCCAACGCTTTATTTGGTTGGCTATTTTCTTACAAACCATTATGCTTGGCTTCGCACTTTGGATACGCGTGGAAGAGTATGGCATTACCTACAACCGTTATTTACTAGCAATGTTTGGGCTTTGGCTAGGAGTTATGTCACTGTACTTTATCTTCTTTGGAAAAGCACAACAAAAATGGCTCTTCTTTTTCGCTTCCCTTTTAATAGTTGCCTCACAATTTGGTTCCTACTCAGCTACCAACATGAGCAAAAAAAGTCAAACCAAACGTTTAGTTCAACTTATTTCAACAGCAGTTCCACGCTCTGAAGAGCTTGACATGAAAAGAAAATATGAAATCTCTGATGGTTTAGCGTACATGGAGGAACATTATGAACTTGATACTTTTAAAAAGGTCATTCCTCATATTTTAAAAAAATACAAAATAGCTAACACAAAACAAGATTTCGCTTCTTACGCTACCCAAGCCTTAGGATTCAAATTTATTGACAAATGGCAATGGTTAGAGTATCAATCCAATCATGGGGAACAAAGAAAAGAAAAACATTATTTTTATGCTAATAATTTAAAAAATAGCATTAAAATTCAAGGCTATACCCATCTTATTAACTACCGATACAATTACAATACAAGTACAAATCAAGAAGATTATGTTAATGATGATTTAAATTTAAGTATTTCTTTTAAAAATAATCAATTACAAGTCAAACAGGCTAAAAATAACCTTCATATTTTGGATTTAAATGACTATGTCGATAAACTTATAAAACAAAATGCTTCAAGTAATACAGATCAAGAAGCACTAACACATGAAGGAAATCACATTAAAATACTCTTTAAAACACTTAGTATTTATGATGATGATAACATTACAGACTTTGAGGGTCAAATACTTTTAAAAAACTAAGAATCTGATCTTACCCCTCATTGAGCAGGGGCTAGTTTAGAGACAAGAAAACGTCTTTTATCAGGTATAATAAAAAATATAGAAGCCTATTTAAAAGAATCTAGTTCATAAAAAATAGAATAAAACAGATATGATTTTAAAGCTAACAGTAAATAATTTTATCTATTTTATAATGCTTTATTATTAAAATAAACTTAAACTTTTTATATAAAAATAGTATTTATTTTAATTTTATGTGATATACTTTTCTTAACAGGATATATCTTTAAGTAGTGATTTCCTTTATAAAAAATTAAATATTTATATTCTGTTGAGATGTTCAAACCATAATAGCAAACAACTTTTTTCATCCCTCCCTCCTTTTGAAAAGTTTGAATATCTCATCTCTCTCAACCAAAATCAAAGCAGATATCAGCTATTTTATCTTCCATATAACGCTATTATATCGGAGACAAAATGCCAGACATATTAATCATCGGTTCAGGTGGTGCAGGACTTTCAGCTGCCCTATCAGCTAAACAAGCAGGAGCCAATGTATTGGTCGTTGGGAAAAGCTACCCCACAGCCTCACAAACCAGCATGGCACAAGGGGGTATGAATGCTGCCCTTGCTAATGTCATGCCTGATTCAACACAAGCACACATTGATGATACTATAAAATCAGCCCATGCCCTTTGTAACCCAAACATGGTCAAACAACTCTGTGAAGATGCCCCAAACAGCATTGCATGGTTAGAAAGCTTAGGTGTTCCTTTTGACCGAACCGATGAATCTAAAGTAGCCCAACGACAAATGGGTGGGGCTTCAAGTAAACGTGCTTGTTATGCACAAGATTACACGGGTCTTAAAATCTTACATACACTTTATGACTCTTGTTTAAAAGAAAACATTGAAATACGTGAAGAGTATTTTTTACTTAACCTCATTGTAGAAGAAAAAACTGTATTGGGTGCTATCTTCTTAGACATTGTCACAGGAGAAGTAAAGGAGATAAAAGCAAAAGCCACCATCCTCGCTACAGGTGGTTACGCAAATCTTTACAAAAACTTCACTACCAATTCAGAAGGAGCTACAGGTGATGGAATCGTTGCTGTCCTTCGTGCTGGTGGAACATTAAGTGACATGGAATTTATACAGTTCCACCCAACAGCATTAAAAGGTTCTGCAACACTCATAAGTGAAAGTGCCAGAGGTGAAGGTGGATACTTAGTCAACGCAAAAGAGGAACGCTTCATAAATGAACTTCTACCACGTGATGTAGTCGCACGTGCCATTGCCGAACAAATAACCAATGGCGAAGAAGTATTTTTAGACTTAAGACACTTAGGTGAAAAAAAACTCTTAAAACTCATGCCCCAAGAAGTTAGACTCTGTAAGCTTCATGAAAATGTAGACCCAGCTAAAGAGCTAGTTCCCATTAAACCTGTAGCCCATTACTCTATGGGTGGAATTGATGTCAACGAAAACCTAGAAGTAACTGGTTTAAAAAACTGTTACGCTGTAGGTGAATGTTCCAATGCCAAAGTTCATGGAGCCAATAGATTGGGAGGAAACTCTCTCTTAGAAATCGTAAGCTTAGGAAGAAAAGCAGGAAGTAACGCCGTAGGGTGTGATTGCCATCGCACCGATAATCATACAATACAATTAAAGGAATCCCAAGAATACATTGAAGGCTTATTCGAAGAGTACCCATGGGAACAAAACTTCTATCAAATCCAAGATGAACTAGGTGAAAAATTCTACCAATATGCAGGAATAGTCAGAGATAACAGCGAACTCAACAACCTACTTAATGAAGTTAGGGTTCTCAAAGCCAACCTAGACAACATGGGCATAGGCGACAAAAATAGAACTAATAACAACAACTTAGTAGATTTCTTACAATTTCAAAATATGCTAGAAATCGGTGAAGTAGTCTTAGATGCTGCTTTAGTAAGAGACGAAAGTCGTGGTGCCCATTTCAAATCTGCTTTCCCCAAAAAAGATGACAAACTCTACAAAGTTCACTCACTTTACTGGATCGAAGATCAAGTATTACAAAACAAATTGCTAAAGGTAACCAACGAATGCAAATAACAATCAAAAGAACCAATGAAACAGAAGAGTTTGAAATCCCAAATGACAATGCTACTTTACTCAAAGCCCTCTACCACCTCAAAAACAATATTGACAACTCTTTAACTTTTTCTTCAAACTGCCGTTCAGCTGTTTGTGGAACTTGTGCCATGAGAGTAAATGGTAAAGAAGTATTAGCCTGTTCTTATAGCGTACAAGATGGCGACCTCATAGAACCCCTAAAGTACCATGAAGTACAACGTGACCTCAAAGTAAACAAACAACAAGTAAGAGAAACCCTCAAAGCTTCAACAGCATGGTTACAAGCCTCACAAGAGACAACCATAACTCAAGATAACGTACATGAGACAGAAAAACAAAGTGACTGTATACTTTGTGATGCTTGTTACTCTGCTTGTCCTGTACTCGAAATAAACCCTGATTTCATAGGACCTTTTGCCTTAACTCGTGTACACCGTTACACCTCTGACCCAAGAGAAGCTGATATAGCCACCACCATAGCCAATGTACAAAGCAATGGTATTTGGGACTGTACCCTTTGTGGAGAATGTACAGCCGTTTGTCCACAAGGCATTGACCCTAAAATGGACATTAATATGTTACGAGGAACAGCTACTCGTTTGGGGTATATGGATCCTAATTATAAGGCTATGGATTTTGGGTTTGGTGGGTTTTAAAGTTTT
>CACVAZ010000108.1:13383-22999 GCA_902727995.1 uncultured Sulfurovum sp. | reverse complement strand
AGATTTTCTAAACTAGAAGAAATATTTTCAATAAAGAGTAATATATTGGATGAAATTTCATCTATAAATTTTTTTGTTTTTGGATGTAGTTCATAAAAATCATTGTAGAAAACTTCTTGTACTTGATTGTTAGCATGATTGATCTCTTTGATTCTTCCCAAAATATCCATCGCCTTTTCAATGAGTAAATCAAGATCTAAAGAGCTTTCATTTTCTATCTTAACAAGAAGCATACGGATTTCTTGATCGCGTTTATGAAGTTTTAAAAATATGGCTTTTAGCAAAGAAAGTATCTCGAAAAGATAGTACTCTTTTTTCTCAGCAAGATAACGAGACTTTTGAAGTAGTAGCTCTTTGAGTTCAGCATGATAGGTATTGAACGTGACAGCATAGTCTATCCGGTTAAGCGTGACGTCTATGAAATTTCGGTAGCTTTCGCTTAGTTCAACTTTATCTCCCACTTTTATAACAAGTTGAGAGTTTTCAAGATTTTCAGGAATGGTACTTTTTTTATCTTTATAAATATCATCAAGTACTTGGCGATGGGTGTAGATAAATTCTATGAGTTCTATATGGGTCATTAAAACCTATTCAAATTTTTTAGCAAATTATAGCGAAATCCATCCTAACAATCGCTCAACGTTAAGCCCCATAGCTGTACTTTCATTTCCTTGTACAGACTTGATATACTTTTTACAAAACCCCTCAACCATACACCCACCAGCTTTTCCATCCCATAAGTTGCTTTCTAAATATTCATCTAACTCATTTGAATCAAATTTGTCAAAATGGTAATAAGTTGCTGAAACATCATTCAGATAAAAAGTTTTGGTTTTGTAATGCATAGCAGAGATAATGGCAATGCTTGAGCCACTTTGTAGTTCTAAAATACGTTTCGCATCATCTATATTTTTGGGTTTTCGTAAAAGTTCTGCATTCTCAGAGAGTATGACCGAATCGGCTGTGAGCAGGGGGGTCTCTAAGCCAAACTCTTTAACAGAAGATTCAAGTTTTCCTTTTGAAGCAATATAAGCAAAATCTTTAGCTGTTTTGGTTTTGATGTTTTCTTCATTGTAAAAAGGTGCTTTTTGTTTAAATTCTATATTGAAGTTATTAAGAAGTAAAGCACGTGATTGAGAGTTTGAAGCAAGATGTATCATGTTATTCCTGTAGGGTGTTTTCTCACGAAAACACCACATTAATTATGTTAAAATTTTTAATAAATATGAGATTTAGATTTGACGGTATTTTCAGGGGAAAATACCCTACAGTCCTCGTAACCCAATACCCAACCACAGAGCAATTAATCCAAGTATTATATTTATAGGCAATAACAATTTAGGAATTAAAGCCACAACAGCTTTTGCATCTGGAAGTTTACCTTCATCAAAAAGCTTTTGTGCTTTTCTTCTTTTGATATACATCCATGTAAAGTTGACTGCCATAATGATCCAAATATACTCTTTTATTTCAATGGCTGTATTTGTTTCCATAGCAAAGATAAATATAATAGCTGTGAGTAGTAAAATCAAAATAAAAGGTAATACAATGTTAAAAAACTTACCCATAAGCATCAGTGTTTTCCCAAGTTTTATTTTAGGCTCTTCAATAGTCTGTATACTTGGATGAACAGCCAAACGAATGGCTATCATTCCACCGACCCAAATAATGGCTGAGAGTACATGCAGAAAAACGATTTCTTGTCCATAGTTTACAAAAAGTTGAATGGCTTGTTCTTTCATTAAAAATCTCCTATAGATTAGCAGTTAAATAAGCTAATGCTTTTTCTTTGGCTTCAGCTATCTTAGAAGCATCTTTTCCACCAGCTTGGGCGAAGTCTGGACGACCTCCACCTCCACCACCAAGAACAGGTGCTATCTCTTTAATCCAGTTTCCAGCTTTCACCTTAGTCTCTTTTGAACCACAAGCTATCATAACTTTGTCACCTTTCTTTTGAAACAGCATGATGGCAAGGTTAGGGTACTTGTTCTTAGCTTCGTCAATAAGCTCTTTAATATCACCTGATTCTACCTCGGCAACAATCACCATTGAACCGTTTATTTCAGAAGTTCCTAACTCTTTTTTTGTAGAGCTTAGTGCCGTTTTGAGTTCACTTTTTAAAGTTTTTACTTGCTCTTTTAAGTTGTTAATTCCAGCCAATGGATTTTGGTTTTTAAGTTCGGCTTTGACTTCATTGAGTGAATTTCTTAGGGCATGAACTTCAGCAATGGCTGATTTACTACAAACAGCTTCAATTCGTCGTACTCCTGCTGAAACACCTGCTTCTTTGGTAATCATAAAAAAACCAATTTCAGAAGTGTTGTTAACATGAGTTCCTCCACAAAGTTCTATGGAAGCTTCTCCAAAGTTAACTACGCGAACTTCATTCCCATACTTTTCACCAAACAGTGCCATAGCACCAGCTTCTTTTGCATCATCTACCGTCATGCTTCTAGTAACACGCGTAGCATTCCCTAAAATTTTGTCATTGACCCATGCTTCTACTTGTACTAACTCTTCAGTTGTCATAGCTTGTGGATGTGAGAAGTCAAAACGCAAACGTTTGTCATCATTAAGGGAACCAGCCTGAGCGATGTGGTCACCTAAGATAGCACGTAATCCAGCATGAAGTAGGTGCGTGGCTGAATGGTGTCTTTCTATTTCTGTACGTGTGTTGTGGACAAAAGCTTCTATTTGGTCACCAACATTAATACTTCCATTTATTTCAGAAAGGTTCATGTCTAAAAACTTTTTGGTACTTAAAACTTTTAGGGTTGCTCTTTCACCATTGGCATCATTGAAATCAAGTATTCCTGTGTCTCCAACTTGTCCCCCTGCTTCAGCATAAAATGGGGTGTTATCTAAGTAAATCCAACCTTTTCCATTTAGTGTTTCTACGCGTTTAAAGTTCTCATCAAGTAAAGCAAGTACTTTGGAGGTACTAGAAGTTTTGTTATATCCTACAAACTCATTGAGGCCAAATACTTCTTTCATCTCTTTAAAATCACCAGTCGCAGTAGCTTCACCTGTACCTTTCCATCCAGCTTTTGATTGTGCTTTTTGAGCAGCCATTTTTTTGTTGAATGTAACAATATCTAAAGCAATATTTTTTTCTCTTAACATGTCTTCAGTTAGGTCAAGAGGGAAGCCATAAGTGTCATTCAGTTTAAAAGCTACTTCACCGTTGAACATGTCAGTAGTATTTTCAAGCTCTGTATTAAAAAGTTTAATTCCATCTTCAATGGTCTTAAAGAAACGCTCTTCTTCGAGTTTCATAGAGGCTTTAATACTTTGGGCTCTTTCACCTAAGTAAGTGTATTGGTCTCCCATAACGTTTACAAGCGTGTCGACCATTTTGTACATGAATGGTTCACGTAGTCCCAGTAAGTAACCATGACGAATGGCACGACGCATGATTCTTCTAAGAACGTATCCACGTCCCTCTTTGTCAAAGTTTACACCTTGTGCGAGTAGGAATGAACATGAACGTAAGTGGTCGGCAATCACTCTGTATGAAGCTGAGTTTGGAGCATCGTAGTCATATTTTATGCCTACTAATTCAGAGATTTGGTCAATGAATGGCATGAAAAGCGTAGAGTGGTAGTTGTTTAAAACACCTTCTTTAATGGCTGCAACACGTTCATATCCCATACCTGTGTCAATGCTTGGTTTAGGCAGAGGGGTAAGTGTTCCGTCTTCACTTCGGTCGTATTGCATGAATACTAAGTTCCAGATTTCTAAGAAACGGTCACCTTCTCCACCCATGTGGTCTTCTGGACCATTGAAGTGTTCTTCTCCTTGGTCATAGAAAATTTCTGAACAAGGTCCACAGGCACCTGTGTCACCCATTGCCCAGAAGTTTTCTTTGTCATCAAACTTCATGATACGATCTTTAGCAATATGTTTTTGCCATAACGCATACGCTTCATCATCATCTTCATGAACCGTTACCCAAAGTTTTTCAGTTGGTAAGTTCAAGTATTTTTCTGAAGTAATGAACTCCCATGCGTACGCCATTACTTCTTCTTTAAAGTAGTCACCAAAAGAGAAGTTTCCTAACATTTCAAAAAGCGTATGGTGTCGTGCTGTGTAACCGACATTGTCAAGGTCATTGTGTTTTCCACCAGCACGAATACAAGTTTGAGAAGAAGTTGCTCTTGGAGGATTAGGAATAGGGGCATCGCCAGTAAAGATACTTTTAAAAGGAACCATACCAGCATTCACAAACATTAGTGTACCATCATCATCGATTGGCACTAACGGACTACTTGCATTTAGAGTATGTCCTTTGCTTTGAAAAAAGTTTAAAAATTCTTGTCTAATATCCATTGTAAAACCCTACGTTATAAATTGTGGATATTCTACCTAAAATGTGGTTATTTAGAGATAAAGGGTTTCAACTCTTTTTTGATATCAGCATATAAGTCTTTAAGCCAAGGATATTTGTTATTTTCTTTTATTTTCACATCCATTTTCCTAAAATCCACAGGAGCTAAAATGACTTTGATATTTTTAATACCTACTTTCTCAGCTAAAAAGTAAAGTTCTTCTATTTTTTCATCACCAATAGGTATACAGCCTACGCTTACATCTTTTCCATGAATCATAATGGCAGAACCAAGATTTGTACGTTTTTCTTTTTTTGCCATGCGTTTGTCAAAATCATTAGGATAGTTGATGTTCATAGAAAGATGAAATTTACTATTTGGATTTAAATAACCTATGCCATATATTCCCTCAGGAATTTGTCGGTCACCTTCTTTTATTTTAGGTCCCAAAGTACCTGAAAAAGAGGTAAAAGGATAGTTTACAAGATGAATGTTTTCCCCATTATTTTTTGTCCATACTTCTAAGGTTCGCTCATATTTGAGTCCAATAAGGGTTAGGTTTTTGGGATAAATAACAAAATTATTGTCTGCGAGATGTCGATTTAGTTTTTGTTGAGAAGTAAGTATTTCTAGAGGAGATACTTTTAATTTGGGACACTCTTTTTGTATGATTTTGGGTTGTAATGGACCTACATGGGTAAGATTACATTCATAGGAGGGGCAAGGTTTACACTCTTTTGGTACACAAAGTTTTTCATAATAGGGGTACCAAATTTTTTTACCATATAAGTAAACAAGAGCCATAACCCCTAAAATTAGAATGCTAAAAATTAAAAAATGAAGGAGTAAGTTTTTCATAGAAATATTTTAGCATAAAATTGAATTTTTTTAAGATGTTAGTCAAAAAGGTATTAGAATCTAATCAAAATATTTTGAAGTACTAATCCCTTTATCCTTCTCATCTTTCTCATTGTTTGTACCTAGCAATTGACTATCTTCTATATTTGTCATATTGCTAATATTACTAGTATCATCTCCTGAAGCAATAACCCCTGCATTAATATGTCTCTCTGTTTCAATTTTAGTATCTTTAATATTTAAAGATTGAACAACATTACCACCTTCTATCTCTGAACCTAAATTTAAAGTATCACTATTGATATCAGTAAGATCTGAATCATCTAAATCAACATTTTCTATTGTTGTAGAAATATATCGTTTTGATATTTTACTCCCATCTTTCAGATCATCTTCAGTAAATCCTCCTTCTGCTAAAACTTCTTTAAACTCATCATTTCCATCAACTTTTATATATTTACCTCGCTTATCACCTACATGTGCAAGATTTTTGGAAATGCTTTCAACAAATGAATGGTTAACTGCTCCTTGTATGGTGACAAAGTCAGCATCAGCATCAGCTAAAAGTAAAGAGTTATACGTCAGTAGCGTAAGAATACTAACTAGTTTAATTTTATGTTTCATAATATGTCCTTTAATTTGATTTTAAAACATCACCAATTTTACTATTGGCTGCTTCTGTATCTTCATCAACAATAATAACATCAATGCTTTTACTGCGTGATGAAGTCTGACCTCTTTTTGGCATTGTATCAAAATTCATTTGATCTAGAGTAAATGTTGCTTGACCATATCCTAAGGTGTCTAAAGGGAATGCACTATTACTTATTCTTCTGTTTTCTGAATCATTAGAGATTGAATCAGGCCGTAAAAGTTTTTGTAATTCTTTAGTATTACTAGTTGAAAAATTAGGAACCAAGTCATAGGGGGTTTGCGCATTTAAATTAAAAATATTTTTAGAAGCACCATTTTGAATTAGTAAATTAATCATATCACTGTAAGCATTTCTTGCAGCAATATGAAGTGCTGTCTCACCATCAATATTTTGAATATTCAAATTAGTTCCACTATTTATAAGTAGTCTTGCAATTCGAAAATGTTCATAAAAAATAGCATCTTGAAGTGCTGTTTGATAAAAAACACCTCCTTGTCGATTAAGTTCTATATTTTTTGAAACTAAAAGTTGAACAACTTCATACTTATCAAGTTCGACTGCATAGTGTAAAATAGTTTTATCATATTCATAAATATAGTATGTTGGAACTTTTGTTAAAAAATCTTCTGTTGCTTTAACTCCTGTATTTACAGCTTTTAATACTTCAGTTTCCATTGAAGTATTATCAGCCTTTAAATTAAAATTTAGCAAAATAAAAAAAAGAAGTAATAATATTTTCTTTGCTCTAAACATTCTAATCTCCTATTATTAGTTTAAATAAGTATATCATATTTAGGTGGAAATAAAGTGTCTAAATATTAATTTATAAATTTAAATTAATTTTTATTTTATTCTGTTTTTAATAAATTATTATCTTGTTCTTCAATCAAACTTAGATACAATATATTCAATTAGCTTTAAGTAAAATAGATAAGGAACCAAACTTATGAAGTATGCATATATATTAATTTTTATTATAATAAGTTGTACTTATGGTTTTTCAAATGATTTTAATACAACGATAGATAACAATATTTCTACAGATAAGATTAATACTTGTTTAGCTATTGCTCAAAAAAATCTAAAATATTGTACTTTAATTAAAGATCATGATAATAAAAGTTCATGTTTTGGTATTGTTAAGAAAAATACGGGATATTGTAGTATGATTAAAGATAGTGATATAAAAAATGAATGTTTAGCTATTGCACTTTCTGATATTACAAATTGTAATAAAATTAAAAATAAAATTTCTAAAGATAATTGCATTACTCTTTACGGTAAAATTAATAAAGATTTATATATTCCAGAAGAATGTAATCATTAAAGTAATATTTTGAAATTAAAAAAATCTTTCACAAAAAATCTTTTACGTATTACAATTATTTTTCCTTTAATTATTATTTTATTTTATGGCTTCTCTATTTCAATAGCACTTAAATATAAACATAATTTATATGTTGGAAAAGAGTTAAAGAGATATGAACAAGAACTTCAAAATAAACATAAAAAATTCTTAATTGAAAAAGCAAAATATATAGAATCATTTATGAACTATATTTACGGTCATCCAAGTACTCATCCTTCCGTTTCAACAAAAGGTATTTTAAGTTTTATTGATTCTATAAAAAAATATGATAGTGGCTTTATTTTTATTTTTCATAAAAATGGAAATGTAATTAAACATCCTTGTACCAAAACACTTATAAACTTAGTTCATTCTAATAAAGAAAATACTTTAGTCTCTCGGTTAATTACTGCTGCAAATGAACATAAGTTTGTTTATTATGAGGGAACCAATTGTATTGATGATACAGCCATTAAAAAGATTGCTTTTGTACATCATATTAGATCAACTGACCTTTATATCGTAATTAGTAAAAATGAAAAAGACATACTCTATTCTATTGAACAAAAGAAAAGCATATGGGAAGAAAAATTAAATGATGAAACAAAAGATAATATAAAATTACTTATGATACTAAGTTTTATCTCTATTGTTTTTTCAATTATTTTTTCTAAAATTATTAATTCTTTAATTAAAGATTATGAAAAAGAAATAAAACAGAGTAATGAAGCGATGTTTGCACAAGCACGACTTGCACAAGCTGGAGAATTAATCAGTATGATTTCTCATCAATGGAGACAGCCTATTAGTAAAATAGCTTCAATGAGCTCTAATTTAAGATTTAAAATTGCAATGAGTAAAGAATTAGATACTGCTCATTTAGATAAAAAACTTGAAGAAATAGAAGAATATACAGAATTTTTATCTGATACTATTGATGACTTTAGAGAGTTTTACAGACCTAAAAAAGATAAGAAAAAAGTACCTATCTTACCCCTTCTAGAAAAATCTTTATTATTCTTAGATAACTCCATGATGAAAAAAAATATTAATTTAATTAAAAAATTTGATAAAGATGCTGAAGTTTTTGTTTATCAGAATGAGCTAATGCAAGTTATTATTAATATCGTACAAAATGCAATTGAATTTTCAAGTAATAATGCTTGGATTAAAATTGAAACAAAGTTAAAAGCAAAAGAATATATTATTAAAATCACTGACGAAGCAGGGGGGATAATAGATAAAAATATTTCAAAAATTTTTGATGCTCACTTCTCTACTAAAACAAGTGTCAACTCGACTAATTTAGGTTTAGGCTTATATGTTTCAAAGGTAATTATTGAAACACATTTTAATGGAAAACTAGAAGTAGAAAGTAAAAATAAGAATACTACATTTACAATAAGGTTGATAAGATAAATGGATAATAAATACAGTTTATTAAAAGATAAAACAGTTCTGTATGCTGAAGATGATTTAAAATTACAGCTTGAAGTAGAAGAAATGTTAAATAACTTTTTTAAAAAAGTTTTTATTGCTTCTGATGGAGATGAAGCCTTAGATATCTTTATTGAAAATCAAAATAAAATAGATTTAATTATTACGGATATTACTATGCCAAATACCGATGGCATGGCACTGTCTGAATATATACGAAATTATGATAAAAACCTACCAATTGTCATCATGTCTGCCTATACGAATACAGATTATCTTTTACATTCCATCGATCTAAATATTTTGACTTATATTACAAAACCTTTTACAACTAAAAAAGTATTTTTACTGTTAGATAAGCTTCTTGACTTTTTTAATTTAAATAACCAATACATTTTAAAAGAGAATATTATTTTTAACTCTGAAGTAGGAAGTATTAAGGTGGAAGAGCAAATAATTTCACTCACCACTAAAGAAGTAAATTTTATAAAACTTTTAATAGAGAATAATATTGTCACCTATACCATGATGTATGAACATTTATGGGACTATGATAAGGAAGTGACGAGCAATGCAGTAAAATCATTTATTAAAAAAATTAAGAAAAAAATTCCAATAGAATTATTTAAAAATAAACAAGGAGTTGGTTATTATTTAGATAAATAACCATCTCTTTTATATAAATCAAAAAAGTGTTAAAGTTTAAAAATAAAATCTCCATTCTCTAAGCTTTCATTTTTATACTGAGGTTTTTGACGTTGTTTTGTTTTCTCTTCAACGTACTTTTTGATGTATTCAGCAAGTGTTGTAAATCGTAGGTATTCATTATTATTACTTGTATTCAATGCATTTAAAAATGCTTGTGTAAAGGGTGAATGACCACTTCCATCAGAGACAGGTTGGTCATCACCAGCAGTTAATATGTTAATTGATTTTTTCTTTAAAAGTTCTTGAAATAAGCTAACTATGGTAGCTGTATTATTTGAATTT
>CACVAZ010000108.1:0-13283 GCA_902727995.1 uncultured Sulfurovum sp. | reverse complement strand
TGTAAAGGGTGAATGACCACTTCCATCAGAGACAGGTTGGTCATCACCAGCAGTTAATATGTTAATTGATTTTTTCTTTAAAAGTTCTTGAAATAAGCTAACTATGGTAGCTGTATTATTTGAATTTGAATTTGAATTTGAATTTGAATTTATTGTTGTAGGCTTGATTCTCACAGAACGCATTTGCGTATCATATTCAACATTATCGAGTGCTTCTTTATTATTTTCGAGAGATTTTTTTGTGTATTTAGACTCCATTGCCAAACCTGAAAAACATGAATCTAAAACAATTCCAATATGTTTTGCTTTAGTATCTCTAGAGTACATGACTAAAGAACTAATACTTAGAGCTGATTTATCATAATACATAACATCAGGGTTGGGATTATTTAAATCTGAATTAAAGTCATAAGGTAAAATATATCCCTCTCTTACATTATTATTTCCAGAGACTCCATCACCATGACCTGCAAAGTAGAAAAGTGTTGAATCATCTGCAGTAGCACTATTTTTAATTTGTTTTAATACATCAACAATTCTCTCTTTGGTAGCATTCTCATTATAGAGTTCAATAACTGAAAAGCCTTTTTTTCTTAACAGAGATGCAATACTCCGTGCATCTGCTACAGCATTATTTAATTTAGGTAGAGAGAGACGCTTATAATAATCGATACCTATGACAATAGCATATTGATTTTTATACCATTTTGACATACCACTAGAACCTTCATTTAGGTTATTCGAACTTGTTAACGATGCATTAGTATTTGGGGAATATGCATTTTTAATTTGGAAAAGCTTAATCTTTTTATTTCCTTCTAAGGCAACTAAAAGATGCCCTGATTTATTAATGGAAACACCTAATCCTTTGTCTTTAAGTACAATATTCGTTATGTGTCGTTTTTTTTCTAAATCCCATAAACGAATGGTATTATCTTCAGAACTCGAAGCCATATAGCTTCTATTTTGTGCCACGCTAATGTCTGTGATTGGTCCACGATGTTGGGTAAATTTATTTAAAGTATTTCCTTGATTATCTTTAAATTTAATGCTATAAATCCAAACTGGAGGACCATTTCGTTGTCTACTATTTCCTTCAGAACTCTCTACTTCGGTCAATGCTGAAATGGTATAATCATCAAAAGATTTAGATTTTTTAATATTTCCATACTCATTAGAGGGTGTTAGATAGGAATAAAGCACCTTTTTTTTATTGATTTCCCATATTTTAGTATTTTTATCCTTGGAGCTTGAGACCAACTTTCTATCAAAATCTATAAAAGAAAGATTAAGTATATCATCTTGATGGCTTTCAAGTCGAGCAATTTGTTCACCACTATTAAGATTCCAAACATCAATTACATTTTCTTTTCCAGCACTGGCTATTAATTTATTATTTGAACTTAAGCTAATAGCAAATACATCATCTGAACTACTTTGCATCCGTTGAACTAATTGATAATTTTCTAAACTCCAAACTTCAACATACCCATCATCTCCAGAACAGACAAGATACTTTCCATCAAGGCTGATATCAAGTGCATTTATTTCATCATTTTTACTTTTTATTTCTCCAATAGTTTGCAAGTTCATACTGTATATAGAAACTTTACTACTGTCTCCATAGGTGATTATATTATTATTTTTAGGGTTAAACCGAATACCATATAGGGCATAATCACTTGGAATACTTTGAAGTAATTCATAATTTAATTCTCCTCCAATAATAGAGAGTGGGATTTTACTGTCTACAGCTTTAGTAAAAGAGGTGCTTCTTGGTGTAGCATTGCTACTATTTTGACAAGAAATAAACATAAAAAAAGTTATGAAAAAAAGAATTTGTTTAAGGGAGGTTTGAATGTAAGAAGAGTTTAATTTCAATTTTATGTCCTTATATTAATTGCTAATATTGAATTATACTGAATAAAGTGTTTTTAAAGTGTCATTAGGAAACATGACACTTTAGTTAACTCTATTTTTAAATGAGATTAATCAAAGAAATAAGTTAAGTATACATTTAAATAAGCTTCACTGTATTCACTAAAATCAATAAATTGAGCACCAGCTTCTGGAGTAATTGCAAAATTTTCACTTAAAAACTGATGTGCACCGAGGTACACTTTTGTACCATTGGCTGATAAATCACTGTTACCTGTAAGCCCACTATTATAATATTGTCCTCCAACAAAAGGAGTTAAAGTAGGGGTCTTAGCAAAATAGTAATTCGCACCTAAACCAAGAAGATAAAAAGTGTCTGAATTGGCAGTATTACTAAAAAGGTCAACCATGACTTCAATGTCATCGGTTAGAAAATGACCATATTGAGCCAATAATGTGATACTGTTATCCCCCTCATCTGGAACAGAGACTCTGGCTGAAGCCGAAATTCTATTGTTTCCCTCTTTAATACCATTTTGTTCAAATGTAGCTGCCGTACTTAATGCTGAAAGTAAAACAAGTGAAGTTAATGTTTTCTTTAAAAAATTCATTTAGTTATCCTTTATTTTTTATTAAAAATTATAACTTGTCTAAGCTTAGTAAGACGTAATTTCTATTATAATTAAACATTAAAGGACAAATAATGCTTATATTTAATAAAGTTGTTTTTATCTCACTGCTTGGTGTATTTTTTTTGGGCTTACAAGGGTGTAACTCTCAAAAATCAGTTTTAGAATCTAAAGCTTTGGCTTTAAGCTCATCGAATGAAAAAAGTAATTTACTTTTTTCTAAAAATATTCAAAATCATAAAAAAGCTTTGGTTGTAGGTATCAGTGATTATGCTGGAGAAGATGCTGATTTAAACGGAATTGAACGAGATGTTGAAAAGATGAAAAATATATTTGAATCATGGGGATTTGAAGTGACTACACTTTATGATCAAGAGGCTTTAAAAATAGTTGATTATCTAACTAATTATGGAAATACTTTAAACAAAGATGATTATTTTGCTTTTTATTACAGTGGTCATGGTTCTCATAAAAAAGATGAAAATAATGATGAACTAGATCATCAAGATGAAAGCTTAGTGTTGAGTGATGGAAAAGAAAACACACATCTACTAGATGATACTCTTTATGATAAATTTAATAAGATTAAGGCTAAAAAGATGGTCTTTTTTGATTCTTGTCATAGTGGAACAGTTTTTAGGAGTCTAAATGGAAAGTTCCAATCCAAAACAATATCTTCTACTTCAGTTAATAAAGTGTTTCCAAAATCTTTAGATCTACAAAATAAGAATGATTCGATTACAAGTAACAATGATTTTATTGTATTTTCTTCGGCCCAAGATAATGAAGAAGCATTAGCAACACCAGAAGGAAGCCTTTTTACAAATTCACTTTACAGATTATTGTCAAATGAAAATTTTATAAATCAATCTTTTGCACAAATAAAGAATGCTTTAACACAAGATATTACAGCGTATGCCAAGAAGAATGGTGCAAAATCACATCATCCTAGTATTTCCTATTCAAAATCATATTCAAGTTCCAATACATTAAAAGATTTTACAACAAGTAGTAAATCAGGTGCTGTGGCAGTGGCTAATGCTGTATCTATCAGTAATGCTTCTGAAGAGAAGACATTGCAAGAGACATTAGAAAGTTTTATTGATACTCATAAAATTGATAAAATGACTTTAATCTATGATAAGACTGCTTATAGTGTGGGTCAATCTGTTGAGTTTTCATTAGATACGCAAAATACAAGAGGATATTTAACTATTTTTCATGTTGATCAAAATGATATTACCTTGCTCTATCCAAATTCATTTATAACACCAAAAATGATAGAGGGCAAGTATCATTTTCCAAAAGATTTTTCAGGAGGAAAATTTGAATTAGAAGCTTATAAAAGCTGTCATAATTGCGAAGAAGAAGAGACAAGTATTTATGCATTATTATCGTCAACACCAATTTTAGATTCTAGTCTCTTTCAAAGCAAAGAAGGTTTACTTAGTTTCTCAAAAAAGTCCTTAAAATCACAAAGTGTTACACGTGCTGTTCGAATAAAAACTTTATCTAAAAATAGTAATAATAATCCTCGATTAGGAAAATATAAATTTATTGTACGATAAATTTATTCTTACATTTTTTGGACACATCTTTATGCTAGAATACATAACTATAAACTTAAACAAGGAGAAAGAAGAATGAATAAAACACAATATCAAGCCTCATTATTGGTATTATCCTCTATACTTATTACAGGGTGTATGTCAACTAAAAAAGAGGTTAAAGTAGCTACTCCTCTTGTACCTACTGTTAAATCCTCTGAAAAAACACTAGCATCGTTAAAATATGCTCGACCTAGTTCTCTTTTAAAAGGTAAAACTAATTATACTCAAAATCAATCAATACAGTTTATTGTTGATACAAAAGGTAAAACAGGTTATTTATATATTATTTATGCTGATAATAAAGGTAATGTTCAATTACTTTATCCCAATGCACAATCTCCACTTACTGAATTAAATGGAAAATATCTTTTCCCTAGAGATTTTGGAGGCATGAACATTATTGCGACGAAAGAATGTAAAGATTGTGAACCAGAAAAAACTACCGTATATGCAATATTAAGTAAGGATCAAATTTCAGACATTAAAAATTTAAAACTTGCTGATATCCGAACTAATAGTCAATCTAAAGGTTTATCTATGAATTTACCATCTCAAAGTAGAAGAAGTAGTGATATTCATATTGGAAAAATAGAATTTTTTGTAAAATAGGAGAAATGTAATGAAAAAAATGATTAAATTATCAACAGTTGCTGTAGTGCTATTGTTTGGAGCATGTAAAGCTCCTGAAATTAACCTCTCCCAAGATGGAGGTCAAATCACAGCTGTAAAAACAAATTATAGTGATGCTTTGAAAAATGTTAATACTATGGTAGCGATATTTAATGGACAAGCTGTTAATGTTTATGTAAATAAAATAACAGATGAAACTGCTTCTGGAGGGAAACTTCCTCAGAATATTTCAACAATTGTACAATCTAGCTTTAATTCAATTGGTGGAAACATAGTAACCATGTCAGCAATCAATACCAAAAGTTTACCAAAAGGTTCGGTCTTTATTATTAAAGGTGCCATAACTGAATTTGATTTAATTGAAGCGTCTGGAAGTGGCGTAGATGCAGCTGGACAAGGAACCTATAATGGGCAACAAGGTACAGTAGATGGAGGTTTAAAGAGAGAAAGTAAGATTACAAAACTTGCTATTACCTTTAATCCTGTAAATATTAGAAGTGGAAATTTTGTACCTCGAACATCTACAAAAAATAAAATCACTATCAATCAAAAAAGTAGTGGAAATGAATTGGCTTTTTCTATTCTTGGTAGTGGTATTGGAATTAATAATGCCTTAACAAAAGCACAAGGTATTCATTCTTCCATTACCATTTTAATTGAATTGAGTGTTGTTGAAGTGTTAGGTAGATTAACCAAATATCCTTATTGGATTTTAACAGGAGGAACGGTGAATCAAGATATTGTATCTCATTTAAAAACAAGATTTTTGAGAGACAGTTTAAGTAAAAAAATTCAAAAAGTTAGTTATCTTCTTTCTTTACAAAATCCAAATGTTAAAATAACAGGGATGATGAATAATGATTTAAAACAAGCTATTATTCAATACAAATCAAAAAATGGTATGTCAGCAAATGACATTATTGACAGTCAACTCTATATGAGTTTGATAGGTGCTTAATGCTTAAAAGGTAAACATAATGAAAAAGCAACATAACTTCATACTTCCTCTAATTATTACTTTTAGTACTTTTTCTATGGGAGAAGTACATATTTCGATACTTGACAATGTGGTAGTCTCTTCAGATAAAGATGGTAATACTGATTATACTTATGTAGATGATAGTAGTAAAGTCATTAATTCTAAGATTGGTACAAATATTCATATAAATGAAGCCACACCTCGAACGAAAGAAGAGAGTATCATTTATTATAATAAACGAATTTCTTATTATCATTCTAAAATAGACTCTTTAGATGTTAAAATCAAGAGATATGAAGAAAAAATTATAAATAAACCAAAATATAAAGAACGATATGAAGAGAAAATAGAATATTATTCTCAGAAAATCGATAATTATAAAAATAAAATAGAAACAGCAAAATCAAAAATAGCTAAGTTAAAAGAGAGTTAAAATAAAAAGGCTTTATGAGTATTTCTCTTTAGAAAGAAATACTTATTTTTTATAGTTTTATAGTTAGATTTTTGTCCAACAGTTGGTTCCTGTTTGTCCATCGGCATAGTGTCCATCAATACAAAAATATGATGTTGAACCTGTAGCATCTCCTGAAAATTCAGATTCACCTTCATCTGCTGTAAATATGAAAAATGTTCTATTTAATGAAACGTTACATTGTTGTTGTTCTATCATATCATATTCGGAGTGAGTATAAGTACAACTTAAATCATCTGATATAGTCACTGTAGGATTCCATTCATTTATATCTAAACTTGGATCTGTTACTTTCCATTTTCCAACTAAATCGAATGTATTCGTTTCCTCATTAATATCTTTTACTGGGGTTTGAATATCTTCCATAATAAAAATTCTTTCTTCATCCGTAATAAGTAATTCATCAGCAAGAATTTTAATTTCTCTATCCACACAAGCTTGGTCATTAGCACAAGTATTAATTTTATTTACTTGATTTTCGTTGATTCTACTTTCCTCACCCATTTCTTTAATAGCAGCTCTAACGGCAGTTTGACTATCCAATCCTTGTGCTCGTAAAATATTAATATTACTTTCTAAAGTATCTAACAGTGCCACATAATATTTGTCTTGAGCTTCTTGATTATTTAAGTTTCTATATCTATCAGCAATATTTTCACTTAAAGCATTTGCATCAACCATAGAAGCTAAGATAGAAATTTCTTTCGTTTCGTTATCATCTTCTTTAGTTTTAAAACCATTAAATACAAGTGTAAACTTACCTTCATCATAATTAACTTTAGTAGCATCTTGAAGTTCTACTAAAATTGGTAATTCAGGAGTATAAGTTGTCATAAAGTATTTTCCATCAGTTGTTAAAGAAATCTTTTCTAGAATATCTTCTGCTGAATCATTCTCATTAACACTAACTTTAGTTCTTATTTCATCAAGATTACATATTCCATTACTATTAGCATCTTGACAAACTTGAACAACTATACTTTGAGGAATTCCAATAAATTGTAATATTTTTTGTAATAACTCTTTTGCTTCTTTACTACTACTTCCACCACAACTTACAAAACTTAGTAAAATAATGATTGCTAATGACATGATTGTTTTTTTTATCATAACTTCTCCTTTTCTTTGTTTTAGTGACTGATGAATTATTTTTTCATTAAGCTATAATTTTTTTATTTTAAGACATAGAAGTAAAATTAGATGATAGATTGGGTTATTTTTTATAATAACGGACTAAAGTTACATTAAAAAAATTATAAAGAGAAGAGACTTAGTAAAAGAATACTAAGTCTAAAAGAAAAAATATTTCAAATTAAATAAGATGGTTTATCTAGCTCTAATTTGTGTTCCAATTGTTGAACCTGAAACTTCACTGTCTTTTACAACATTTACATTTAAATTGTCGTTTGCATTTACTGTACTGTCTGATGCTTCAATTGATGTTCCAACTATTGAATCTTCAATAGTACTATCTTGTACAACATTTACATTTAAATTATTGTTTGCATTTACTGTACTATCTGATGCATCAATAGATGTTCCAATTACTGAATCAGTCACAGAACTATCTTCTACTACATTAACATTTAAATTTTCATTGGCATTAACTTCACTATCTGCTATTAATGTTGATGCTCCAATGGTTAAAATCCCTGCTACTACGAGTGCTAAAGTTTTCATTTCTTTTCCTTGTGTTTTAAGATAATGTAGTTTACTACTTTTTAGTGTCTCTCTAGTGGCTTTATTTTCTGTGTTAACATGAGAGCTTGGGCTACTTTCGATTAAATAAACGATTAAATAAAAAAATAAAGGAAAAAAATTATGTGAAGTTTTAAGAAAATTAGATTGGACAAGGCAAAGCCTCATCCAAAGGGTATTAACAAGAGTAAGTAGAAGAAAACTCAAACCCTGTAGGTCTAGCTTCATCAGGGTGAACTTGACTTGTAAACATGTACTGTCTATAAGTATTAATAAATTCATCTGTCATAACTGGTCTAAGGAAGTCAAAGTCTCCACGTAAACCTTCAAGTGCTTCTCTTAGTGTTCTTGGCATTTGAGGAATATTTTTCTCTTTAATTTCATCAAGAGTAAGTTCAAATAGGTCAATGTCCATTGGTCCAACAGGTACATCAGCATTTTTAATTCCATCAAGACCTGCCAACATAAGTACTGAAAAACAAAGGTAAGGACATGCTGTACTGTCTGGAAATCTTGTCTCAATTCTAGTTGCCATTTCACCAGCACCATAAGGAATACGACAGGCAGCTGAACGGTTTTGACTAGAGTAAGTTAAGATACTTGGTGCTTCAAATCCAGGAACCAATCTTTTGTACGAGTTGGTACTTGGGTTTGTAAATGAAGCAACAGCACCAGAGTGTTTAAAAATACCACCAAGGTAGTGCAACGCTGTATCTGAAAGGTTGGCATAAGCATCTTCTTTATAGAATATATTTTTACCATCTTTCCAAATTGATTGGTGAACATGCATACCATTTCCGTTGTCACCATAAAGTGGTTTAGGCATAAAGGTTGCCGTTTTACCATTAAGGTGTGCTACCATTTTTACAACATATTTGTATTTTTGAACATTATCAGCAGCTTCAATTAGACCACCATACTTAATTCCAATTTCACCCTGTGCCATGGCAACTTCGTGGTGACCTAACATTACAGTAAGACCGATATCATCCATAACTTGCATCATTTCTGCTCTAAGGTCAACCATCGTATCAATAGGCATTACAGGGAAGTACCCACCTTTAAGTCCTGGTCTATGCCCCATGTTTCCAATTTCTCCATAAGAAGTTGAAGTGTTCCAATTACCCTCTTCAGAATCAACTCTGTAACCAGTTTGGTTAACACCTGTCCAAATTTTTACATCATCAAAAACAAAAAATTCATTTTCTGGACCAAAGAATGCATCATCACCCACACCAGATTCTTCCATGTACTTTAATGTTTTTTTAGCGATAGAACGTGGACATCTTTCGTAAAGCCCATTTTTATAGATATCATATACATCACAGATAACAATAATGGTACTATCTGCTGTAAAAGGGTCAAGAAATGCAGTTGGAACATCAGGCTTAAGAAGCATATCTGATTTTTCAATTGGTTGCCAGTTCTGAATAGAAGAGCCATCAAACGGAAGACCACCTTCAAGCATACTTGCTTCAACAGCGTCCATTCTATATGAAATATGGTGCCATGTCCCCTTAATATCTGTGAATCTAAAATCTACATACGCTACTTCATTTTCTTCACAAAATGTATAGAACTCTTCTACATTATTTACAAATTTACCCATTTGTTTATCTCCTAAAATTTTATATTGGAATTATTTTATCGGATTTTTTGTTAAATAGGTAGTAAAAACTGATTAAAAATTAATCAATTGTTGCTCTCGCTGTTCAAAAGTAACAGCTTTAGTATAACCAATATTTTTAGCTAATTTTATGGCTTCATCATACTTAAAGCCTACTTGACCAATCGCATGAGCATCTGAAGAAAAAGTAATAGGGATATTTAGTTCATATGCCATTTCAAGTAAGTTAGAGGAGGGATAAATTTCTTTACATGGTTTACGTAGTCCAGCTGTGTTGAGTTCTAAAACCATGTTTGCTTTTTTGATGGCTTTTAAAGCAGGTTTTGCAATAATTCTTATGTCTTTTTTAGGTCTAAAGTTAAAAATCTTAATCAAATCTAAATGCCCAACAATGTCAAAATAATTTGTTTTTGCCATGGCTTCGATGTTGTTAAAATATTCTTGCCAAATGGTATCAATATTTCTATTTTTATATTCATCATTAAATTCTGGATTATCAAATCCCCATTCCTCTAAGAAGTGTATGGAGCCAATAAGATAATCAACTTGGCTATTTAAAACACGTTCGTCCATATGACCTTTTAAATAGTCTACTTCATAGCCGAGTAAAATTTTAATATCATCTTGATATTGTTCTTGTAATTGTGTGACATCATAAACATAGTTAGGCATTTCAGAAAAATTTAAACGGTAGTATTTATCAAAATCCATAGGAGCATGTTCAGAAAATCCATAAATATCAATGCCAAGTGCAATGGCACGTTCAACATAGCTTTTCATTGAGCCTTTAGCATGGTTACATCTGCTTGTGTGGTTGTGTAAATCTATTCTCATAAATAGTATTTTAGCAGAAGTGAATTGTGAGGGGGCTGGAGGGTCAGTTTTAACCGACCCAAGAATTTAATAACTAGAAGCTAATTCAAACTTATCAAATTTTCTTAGTTTATTTTGAACAATAAACTTTCTTAATTTACTTGGATAGTTATCAAGTTCACAGTAGTTGACTAAATAATTAACAAGTACGAGTGGATTATCTGTAATATTTCTTTGTTTTCTAAAGCTTTTGTAAGCACCTCTACCTATTACAACAAAATAATCATCAATGGCTTCTGAAATGTTGGCATATTTTTTAACGTAAATGGATTTACCATTTCTGTTTCCAAGTGCTTTGATACGAGGTTCATTTTTATTAAATGACCACATTCCAAAGATGTTGTTACCTTTTTTAAAAAACCGTGACTCTCCCCATGCAGACTCAATAGCTGCTTGAGCTAATATAATGCTCACTGGGTGTGTTTTTAGTCTATTGGCTAATTTTTTGTTGTTTCTAGTTTTGTATTTTTTATACAGAGCTTCTAAAAAATCAACATCATCTTCATCCATCTGTTCTACAGGTGTATCCATAAGAGCGAGTACTTTCTCTCTTTTAATTTTTAAGTTTGCTTTAGAAATTAAAATTGCTGGTAACATCATGTGAAAGAATTTTTGTTTCTTTTTAGATACTTCCAGTTTATTTAAAGAGATGGTATTGGTATAGTTGATTGGCTCAACTTCATTAGAGGTAAAGATTTTGATATCTTTAGGAGTTTTAATTTTTTTGTTGACGGTGGAGACTTTATCGTCAATAATAACAGGAGTGTTTGATAGTTCACTTTTCTGAACATTAAGTTCTTTGGGGGGATTTGATGCTGGTATGCTATAAACTACCGTTTGAACATTGTCTTTTTCTATTTCTTGTGTGACAGTATCAATGTATGCATTATCGAATGCAAAAAGAGATAAAGTTAAAAGAAAAAATATTTTTAAATGTTTAATCATGTTTCGAAATCCTTTTGTAAAAATTTCGAAATTATATCTTATAATTCTTAAATAAAAATTAATAATAATTTATTTGTAAAAAAATATTAAGATAAAGTCCTATTTTGTGGCTTTTGGGTAAGATTGTAAAAAATAATAATTTTTTTCTAAAAAATAGCTAATTGTGTATTATTTTTTTAAATAAAATTATTATTAATTTTTATTTCTTCTAAATAAGATATTTTAAAGATAAAACCATTAAAATATATACTTACATTATATATAAGTAATTTTAAGCCTAGTGTGTAAAATTGTTTTTGCTCAAATGTCTAAATGTTTTTTATTACCTATCAGTGCTTAATAAATTATTATTAAAAAGTTGTTTTTGTTTAATTTTATGTAAAACTAGTTCCATATAATCTTTTTCGAACTTTAATAAAGAGTATGGGAGAACTAATTTTATATTATTTTGCTATACTTATGGGCATAAAATTAAACAATTAGGAGAGTGTCATGGCACTATTTGATGAAGTAAAAGAAGTTGTGGTTGAACAACTAAGTGTAAATGCTGATGAAGTAAAAGTAGAATCTAAGTTTGTAGAAGATCTTGGAGCAGATAGTCTTGATGTCGTTGAGCTAGTAATGGCACTTGAAGAGAAATTTGATATTGAAATTCCAGATGAAGATGCTGAAAAAATTGCAACAGTTAATGATGCAATTACATTTATTGAAAATATTCAAGCATAAAAGCTAAGCCCTTTTTGGGCTTGACTTTAAATTATATATGAAGTTATCCTGTAATTTGATATATATCTTAAAATAGCATAGGAGATAGAGTGAAAAGAGTAGTTGTTACTGGCTTAGGAATGATTAACAGTGTTGGACAAGATAAAGAGAGTTCTTTTTCAGCCATTTTAAATGGTGAATGTGGAATTAAAGAGATTGAACTTTTTGATGCTGAGAAGTTTTCTGTAAGAATTGCAGGAGAAATTGTTGGTTTTGATCCAAGTGAAGTAATGGATGCAAAAGAAGTTAAAAAAGCTGATCGCTTTATTCAACTTGGAATGAAAGCAACAGCTGAAGCAATGATAGATGCTAATATTGGGGAGGATGTAGATATGGAACGTTTTGGTGTCTCCTCTGCTTCTGGAATTGGTGGTCTCCCAAATATTGAAAAAAATTCTGTTATTTGTGATACACGTGGACCAAAAAGAATTTCTCCATTTTTTATTCCTTCTTCACTTGTCAATATGCTTGGTGGATTTATTACCATTGCTCATGGTATAAAAGGACCAAACTTATCATGTGTAACTGCTTGTGCAGCTGGAACACATGCTATTGCTGAGGCTACAAAAACAATTATGCTTGATGGTGCAGATACAATGTTAGTTATTGGTGCTGAATCAGCAATTTGTGGAGCAGGTATTGGTGGTTTTGCTGCGATGAAAGCTTTGAGTACCAATAATGAAAATCCAAAAGAAGCATCAAGACCTTTTGATGCTGATAGAAATGGATTCGTTATGGGAGAAGGTGCAGCTGCTTTAATCTTAGAAGATTATGACAAAGCAATAGCACGTGGTGCGAGAATCTATGGTGAAGTAGTAGGTTTTGGAGAGAGTGGAGATGCTAATCATATTACAACACCTGTTGTAGATGGGCCACTTCGTGCAATGAAGGCAGCTATGAGAATGGCTGGTGATATAAAAGTAGATTATGTCAATGCACATGGTACTTCAACTCCAGCTAATGATAAAAATGAAACTGCTGCTGTTAAAGAACTTTTTGGAGGTGCTGAAAATTGCCCACCTATGAGTTCGATTAAAGGTCAGATTGGACATTGTCTTGGGGCTGCTGGGGCTATTGAAGCTGTGGTTTCTCTTATGGCAATGCGTGATGGTAAGCTTCCTCCAACAATTAACTACACAACCAAAGATGAAAATTGTGATTTAGACTATGTAACAGA
>CACVAZ010000107.1 GCA_902727995.1 uncultured Sulfurovum sp. | reverse complement strand
GAATATAAATCAGAAGGTATAGAAGAAGTAGATCAATATAGTTTTACAAATGCCTTTGCTTATCTTCAGAGAACAAAAGAAGTTAAGATGGACTTTTCATTTTAATAATTATAATGTAGTTTTTGATTAGAATATATTTATAAATGAGAGATTATAAACTAAGTCTCTCAATAGTCAAAACTCTACAAAACCCTCTGATCTAAAATAAAGTCACGAATAACATGAATAAAAATAGGTATCTTTTGATTGGAATCAACTGTAAAGACTGCTAACTCTTTATAGGTATCTATACGTTCAGCATACAAAGCCCTAGCTCTAACTTCATCTTCAAGTAAAGGACGTTTCTCACGTTCTTTTTTAGGTAAACGACTTAATATCACATCAAAATCAGCGTCCATGTAAACAATGAGTGACTTCTCTGCTATGGAACTGTGTATTGGTAGTCCACCACCTGTGGCAATGACTTGACCTTTTTTTTCAGTCAGTTTATTGATGCATTTTTGTTCAAGCTCACGAAAATACGCTTCACCCTTAGTTTCAAAAATCTCCGTAACACTCATCTTTTCTTCTGCTTCAATAATCGTGTCAACATCGACAAAGTCTTTATAGAGTTGTCTTGCAAGAATTTTACCCACACTGGTTTTTCCCGACCCCATAAAGCCTATTAAAACAACGTTGTCATATACTGATGTGTATCCCAATTTTTACCCCTTTTTTCTTAATTAATATTTCCCAATAACATTTTTTCTTCTTCTACTGAAAGATAACGCCACTTACTACTTTCAATGTTAAGTTCAAAACTACCAATAGAAATACGTTTCAACTCTAAAACCTTTAATGCTGTTCCAAACTTTGGATCTTTCAATGCCCCAAAAAGCCGACGAATATGTCGGTTTTTTCCTTCATTAAGTTCTACTATGAGTTTAGTTTTTGCCCCACCCATACCAATTTTTTCAACCTTGGCTTTAAGCAGTCCATGTTTACTTTCTACACCTTCTCTAGCCTGAGTAATATGTTCGTCCGTGACGTGACCCCGAACCCAAACCTCATACAACTTAGTACAATTCCCTGGTCGGGTCAACTTATCACCAATTTTACCATCGGTCGTAAATAACAAAAGCCCTTTAGATTCTAAATCAAGCCGTCCAACAGGCATCCACCCATCGTTAAAAACCCAGTCAGGTAAAAGGTCATAAACCGTTTTTCGTCCATGTTCATCTGAACGTGTCACCACATAACCTTTGGGTTTATTAAGTGCTAATAAGATTTTTGAATCATTTTTGGTATTAGTCATCATCCTCAAAATCGCTTAAATCAAACTCCATTTTCACTTTCTCTTCTACGACTGCTGTTAGTTCAGAAATATCTTCAACAGGAATCTCCACAGCCATTGCAACAAAGGTAATTAAAGCATTGTCATCTACAATTTCTTGGCAGGTTTTAGAGGTATTATAAACCGTCAATATACCATCTTTAATGAGTACGTCATTTTCAGTAACACCCAATTCTTCGGCGATATGATGCATGTCATGACGATTAAGAATTACTCCTTTAATTTTCATAGAGAAGCCAGTTCTTAGTGGTAGTCCGTACATTTTTGTTCCTAGTATTGAAATATTTTTTAAGCCATTATAGTCAAATAAAAGTTAATTCACAAACCACTTGTGCATGGTCACTCATAAGCAAAGAACCTTCTCTATTTTTTTCTAAATGTTGGTCTAAAACCTTGTAGTTTGTTATGTTTTGGATTAAATTATTTGAGACAAAAATGTAGTCCAATACATTTCCCCGTCCTAAAAAATAACTCGTGGGTTTTCGTTGTGGCTCTTTTGCTTCAGGATGAGGATTAAGCACTTCTTCTTTATAGTAATAACTAGCATCTGCTAAAAGTAAACCCTCTTCACTTTTCGAGTCATGATATCTGTGATTACTTAAGGCATCAATCGTCAAGGAAAACTCTTTATCGTTAAAATCACAGAGTAGCACCATAGATTTACTTTTAACCCTTTTCATGTTAACAAAAAGGGAAGAAGCTTCACAGAGTCTTTGATGTAAAGAAGTAGTCTTAGTTCCTTCAAGGGCTTTTGCAACCACTTTTTGTTTATGCTCTAAATCATGCTCTTTATTAAACAAGTATTCATACTCATTCAGTCGGTTTGATTTTAAATGTCCTACATAGACAAGAAGTTCTGCGTTATTAGGAAGGGTAATGGTCGCTTTAATAGGAACTCTCGCAAAACCATAGTGACCTACAAAATTATGCTTTTTAAAAGAGGGAATATTTACTTTTACTCTTTGAATTTTCGTTATGGGATATTTCGAAGCAATGGCAACTGTCGTACTAAAGTAGGTCTTGTTATTGAGCTTTGCGACATCAACCGTTTCAAAATAGTTAAATCCTAACTCATTAACGAGAGCTTCTAAAGCATCTCTTGAAAACACTTCTTGAAAGCCAATAATATCACAATCCATTTGAACGATTTGACTTTTTATCCATGTGGTTTTTTGATGCCACTGCTCTTCTGTGAATTTCTCTTTTTTGGTATACCAAGCATAAGGAGGTTCTACAAATTGAAAAAGGTTAAAGGTGCCGAGTTTTATTTTCATACTAGCCACTTCTTCCCATAAAAAATAACCTGCTCATTAATCATAAACAAATTATTTTCTCTGATATTAATTTTACGTCAAAAAATTTGACATAAGTACTTAAATTATTTTAATTGGCTAATATAAGTAGCAATAGCACTAATTTGTACATCAGGAAGTGAGTAAGTTGCCTCTTGCATCACTACACTATCTTCATAAATAGCATAAGCTCCATGTCTTTCATCTTGATCTCGATAAGCTCTTATTTTTCTTGCCAATGCACCTGCATCCATACCAGCAAGGGGAACCATTCTTTTCAAAGGTGTTTTCTCAGCTTTCTCACCATGACATACTGAACAACGTTTTTCGTAAAACACTTTCCCATCTATTTTTGTTGAGGCAGTGGGTGTTGATGTATTTACATCCACACTTTTGTTTACATCTACCTGTTCTGCTGACATTAAACTAACACTTGCAAATAATGCAACCATAATAATCTTTTTCATTTATAAATCTCCTAAATAATTAAAATCTTTTACACTTGCAAGTATACTCCTCATAAACTTAATGTACAAGAAGCCCTTATTAACACATTCATATCAACTTTAAATCATATTCAAATAAAAGGGACATTCCATTTGCATCCATTTTTTCTGTTAAAAAGTTATTTTTTTCAAGAACACGAATAGAAGCGATGTTATCAGGATTGACTCCTGCTAACACGGTAGAAATTTTATTTTCTTTACACCAACAAATAAAACCTTCAACCAGTTCTGTTCCAAACCCATTGTTCCACATGATTTTAGAAACTAGGTAGCCTAAGCGTAAATAAGTACCCTTACCTCTACTCTTCTCACCTACTTTAAAAAAATTTATAATTCCTATGGGTTTCTTCGTTTCTTTCGCTACTACAAGTAATGCTTTTGAATCAGAGTCAAGTTCTTCAATCCAAAACTTAGCTCTTTTTTTGTCATAATCACCTTGCCACATTGGAGGAAAAGTTTTGGTAACCTCAGGCACCAAAATCTTTTCCACAATGCTTTCTAAATCAGGATGATTAAGTTCTTCTGGTTCAAAAGAGTGCCACTCTTTGGCTATCAATCGTTTTGTAGTAAAGTCATAATTCAATGTGTATTCCTTGTAATACATTATTTCATATAGATATTCTGAAAAAAAATTTGAAAATTATAATTATTTTCTACTGAAGATAAAATAAACTTTAAAGATAAGTGGGAAATAAATATGGAGGAAAATAACTAAAGTAACGCCTGTTATATTATGGATTACTTTAGGGTAAATATTATTATTTTAACTGTTCGAGTCTTTTAATTCTCTGCTCTGTACTTGGGTGCGTACTAAATAATTGCTTCATCGAAAAATCTTTTCCTGTAAATGGGTTAATAATAAACATGTGAGCCGTTTGAGGTTCAGCTTCATGCATGACCATCCCTCGTGCATAATGATCTAACTTTCTTAAAGCACTCTGTAACCATTCAGGATGACCTGTCATTTTAGCTGCACCTTCATCAGCCATGAACTCACGGTTTCGACTCACCGTCATTTGAACAATGGTTGCAGCCATTGGCATAATGAACATTAAAGCTATCATCACAATGGGATTGGGTCTGTTTTCATTACTGTTTCCAAAGAACATTCCAAAGTTTGCTAACATGGCAATGGCTCCAGCTATAGAAGCCGTAATCGTCCCTACTAGCATGTCATAATGTTTAATGTGACTCAATTCATGGGCAATAACAGCTTCCACTTCTTCTTCGGTTAAAAGTTCAAGTAAACCCTCTGTCACTGCCACAACAGCATGTTCATAGTCTCGTCCCGTTGCAAATGCATTGGGTACTTGATCGGGAATAATGTAGAGCTTTGGCATGGGTAGATTGGCTTTACGGGTTAATCTATCCATAATCTCATACAAACCTTTGGCTGAAGATCTGTTAACAGGTTGTGCATTGTAATGTTTTAAAACTTGTTCATGACTGTAAAAATA
>CACVAZ010000106.1:15827-23073 GCA_902727995.1 uncultured Sulfurovum sp. | reverse complement strand
ATTTTAAAATTCTAGCATAATAAAATATTAATTAAATCAATATACTTTCTCCATACATAGATTCAATAATCTCTGTTTTTTCTTCATATTTTATAGTAGTGAATGTTTTTTCAATTTTTAGATACCAGTCACCTGTTTCTTTTTTTTCAAGATAAATTTCAGAGCCTAAAGGTGATGCAGAGAGAAACTCTTCAATTTCATCAGTATGATGACCATAGTTTGAATGCATTACTTTAGTTGTTTCCACAGTTTTAATTGAATTAGTAGAATCTTGTTTAACACATCCGAAGAAAAATATGTAAGTTATTAGGGTTAAAAATATTAAGTGTTTTAGGGCTGTTTTTTTCATAGTCTATATTCCTTTCAACTAATATGCTTTTTACATAGTACCATTATAATGTGAAAAAATATAAAAATTGTGGAGAGAAATAGAAGCTAATAGAAATTAATGGTTTTAATTTCTATTAGAGTAGAGTTTATTTGGGTGTATCACAATCGCTTTCTTTTTCAGTTGCTATTGTATTGAGACTTCCAAATCCACATCCTTCTTCTTCAACAACTTTAAAAGCAGTATCAATGCTTACACTCTCTTCAATTACAATTTCACCACTACTAATTGTTTCATAAGAATCAATGATATTTTGAGGACCATTAATTATTTTGATATTTTTTCCTTCTTTTGTTAGCAAAATTGGAATGCTTTTAAAATTTAAAAAAGTTGCAAAGTGCTGTGCTTCAATATTTTCAATATCTATTTTAATAAAATCAATGTTATTGTCATTTAGATAAGTCTTTACTTTTTTACAATGTTCACAAGAGTTAGATTGAAGTAAATAAGTACCATCTTTGGAAACAAAGGCAGTGGCATTTGGAATGGCTAAAAAAGAAAGTGCCATAAGTACGGAGACAACAGCTGGAACTGCTATTAAAAAGTATTTACGTGAAGACAAAAACAAGATTACTATTAAAAAAGCGTAAATACCCATACAAAACTTGCACATCTCAGGAGAAGCGAAATACTGGTAGCCAAGCATAATACTTTCAAAAAGAAGCGATGAAATGAGTACAATAAAGAAAAGAATTTCTGGAATAATTTTTTTGTAACTTAAAATACCCAGTAGTAAAATAGCAAAAGCAGCTAACATGCCAAAGTAGTTTAGGTAGATACTGTCAAAATTTAAAAGTGAGTCTGCTAAGGCACACCCTGATGAAGCACATAAACTTGAATGATTTAACTTTAAATAAGTTTCACCTGCAATGTAGAGTAAAAAAAGAAGAGGAGCAACAATAAAACCTAGTTTCTTCAAAATAGTTCCTTATATTGTGATTTTTATTGTCAATATAATATCATTGTAAAAGTAAAGTTAGATTGAAATAGCAATTTTTTTTGGAAAATTAGAAATTAAAATACCTTTTTATCGACCTTTAAAACTAGATTAAAACTGTTTTGGGTATAATCTCAAACTTTTTAAAAGCAGGGGCTTTCTAATACTCCTAAGATTAATTAATGAAGGGTTTGCAATGTACGCAATCATTAAAGCAAGTGGTCAACAATTCAAGGTTCAAGAGGGTGATATCATCTGTTTTGACAAAATGAATCTTGAGCCAAAAGCAGCTGTAGAATTCAAAGAAGTTCTGGCACTAGACAACGGTGAATTAACTGTAGGAACTCCTTTTGTAGAAGGTGCTATGGTTAAAGGTGAGGTGATTAACGAAGGTCGAGATAAAAAAGTTATCATCTATAAAAAAAGAAGAAGAAAAGATTCAAAACTTAAAAGAGGTTTCAGAAGAGACTTTACTAGAGTTAGAATTACAAGCATAGCATAAGGAGCATAGTATGGCACATAAAAAAGGTCAAGGTTCAACTCAAAATAATCGTGATTCAGCTGGTCGTAGACTAGGTGTTAAGAAATATGGTGGGGAAGCAGTAGTCCCTGGTAATATCATTATAAGACAAAGAGGAACGAAAGTTCATACTGGTACAGGTGTTGGTATGGGTAAAGATCATACTATCTTTGCAATCATCGAAGGCGTTGTTCAATTTTCAAACGTTGCTCGTGGTAAAAAAAGAGTTTCTGTAGTACCTGCATAATTTTTTTTCTTCAAGATGAGTCTTTAGGCTCATTTTTATTCTTTATATTTTTTCTTTTTAGCCAAACCTACACAAACAAATAAATTAATAGATTGCATCATATTTTTTCCTGTTCTTATAATAATTATTCTACTATAATATGCCTAAATTAAATAGGGCAATGCCCTTTCATTGGAGTTATAATGCACGATCAATTACACTTAACCACAACATGGGTGGGGATTCTCTCACTTATTATTTTTGTTATCGGTTACTATTTTATTGCAACTGAAGATAAGTACCACATTAACAAAGCAAAACCAGCACTTTTTGCAGGTGTTGGTATTTTTATGCTTATTGGAATCTATGTAGCCTTATCTGGTGATAAAATTATGGGTGAGCACCTTCATTCTGAAATTAATCATCTTATTCTTGAAATAGCAGGAATTTTCTTTTTCTTATTTGTTGCTATGACTTACATAGAAGCAATGATTGATAGAGGTGTTTTTTCGACGTTAAGATATAACCTTGTTTCAAAAGGTTATGACTATAAAAAACTTTTTTGGGTTACTGGATTTTTAGCATTTTTCATTTCTCCTGTTGCTGATAACCTTACTACAGCACTTATTTTATCGACCGTACTTATTACGATTGATAAAGAGAATAAAGCCTTTATCGTTCCATCAGCTGTTAACATTGTTGTGGCAGCCAATGCTGGTGGTGCTTGGTCTCCATTTGGTGATATTACTACCTTGATGGCATGGGTAGCACATAAAGGGGTATTTACAGACTTCTTATTTCTTTTTCCAGCAGCTTTCCTTGGTTGGGGAATAACAGCTTATTTACTTTCAAGATACATTCCAGAAGGTAACCCACCATTTTCATCAGATGAAAAGAAAGCAGAAATAGCTGAGGGTGGAAAAGTTATTATGGGTCTATTTGGTTTAACTATTTTCTTAGCTGTTATGTCACATAATGTATTACATCTCCCAGCAATGTGGGGAATGATGTTTGGTCTTGCTATTTTAAAGCTTTATGTTTATTTTCTTAATCAGAGAAATAGAGGACGTATCAACGATATTACCTGCAGTACCAAAAGTATTAATGCCTTTTCATGGATAGCAAAAATTGAGAATGACACGCTTCTTTTCTTCTTTGGTATTTTAGCAGCCGTTGGTGGTCTTCACTTTTTAGGTTTCTTAGAGTATTTTACAGCACTTTATACACAATTTGGAGCAACTATTGTCAACATTGGAGTAGGGTTTCTTTCAGCTATTGTGGACAACGTTCCTGTGATGTCAGCCGTGCTTAAATCAAATCCAGATATGGGGGCAGATTCTCATGCTCAATGGATGCTTGTCACACTTACAGCAGGAGTCGGTGGATCACTAATCTCATTTGGTTCGGCTGCTGGTGTTGGGGTTATGGGTAAACTTCATGGTATCTATACATTCTCTTCACACATGAAATTGGCTTGGACCGTATTGATTGGTTACCTCGTTTCTGTTGCTATTTGGTATGTTCAGTTTGAAATTTTTCACATAGGTTCCTAAGATTAAAAACCATGAGTAAAGTACTTATGGTTTTTGAAAAATTATTTTCCAATGAAAAAAATTACTACTGAAACTTTATTGGAAATAAGCAGATGGATTGAAGTAGAACTAAAAGATACACATCTATTAAGTTTTGTCATTCCTAATCCTGATCAAAAAAATAACCGAGGCTTTAAAATATGGGTAAATTTAGCCGAGCTTCATTTTTGTAAACTGCTCACACCCCAAAAAATAGATAAGAATTTTGTAGAACTACGCTTCCAAAAACTAAACCAAGAAAGCTCTTTTCACTCTGCTTTCATTGAAAACAAAGAAGAGAAATATGGAACAGAATCCATATTTTTTACTATTAATAAAAATGAAGAACCGACTTTTTTACATGCTTACAAAAAAGCTTTAGAAGCTGTTAATGTTCAAAATAGAAAACATATTTTAAATTTAGGCATCAATAAAGGGGATGAATTTGAATTGATTCAACAACTTTTAGACAGCCCTACTTTTGACAAGATAATCTTTTCAGGAGTAGACCACTCATCATCTGCACTAAGTTATGCAAGAGAACGATTTCCAAAAGATAACTTGCAGTTCTATAAAAAAGATATTAATAGCATTAAAGCATTGGCATTAAAAAAGGCTGATTTGATTATTAGTATTGGTACTTTACAAAGTCCTAGCATTAACTACAAGCTATTTCTAATGTCGTTGGTACAAGAACATTTAACTTATGATGGGGCATTTATTTTGGGTTTCCCTAATTCACGCTGGATTGATGGAGAACTCATCTATGGGGCTAAAGCTCCTAATTACCCTTATTCTGAAATGTCACTTTTGTATAATGATGTTATTTTTGCTAAGAAGTATTTACAGCAAAAGAAATTTAGAGTTACCATAACAGGGCGAGAATATATCTTTTTGACAGCAACAAGAATAGGTATTTAATTGTTATTAACTTAATAGCTTAAATAATTATACTCTTTTTTTATAAACTTAATAAAAAATTAAAAAATAAATTTAGTTTATACTCTATCTATGATAGAATTGAAGCGTATATTTACAAAATAACTGGAAAAAAGAATAAAATATGAATATTATTAATAATATATTAATTGTAGATGATGAGCCTTTAAATTTAGAAATACTAGAACTTTCACTAGAAGAATTAGATAATATCAGTATCATCTCTGCGTTGAATGGATTTAAAGCTCTAGAACAAGTTAAAAAGAATACCGTTGATTTAATTATTCTTGATTTATCAATGCCTGAAATGGATGGACTTGAGGTCTTGAGCATTTTAAAAGAAGATGAAGTTCTTCGTTATATTCCTGTTATTGTTGTAACAGCAAAAACAGAAGATCGATACAAAGCCTTAGAGATGGGTGCTGAAGATTTTTTATCTAAACCCATTGATGTCGTAGAATTACGCTTTAAAGTTAACAATTTACTAAAATTAAAAAAATTTAATGACTTACAACAACACTTTAATCAGCGATTAGAAGAAGAGGTCACTAAAAAAGAGCAACAACTTAAACAGTTTGCACAAGTAGAACAAGAGCTACAACTCGCACGTGAAATACAACAACATCTCATTCCAAAAAGTTACCCTTCTACTGAAGTGTTAGATGTTTATGGTTCTTGTGTTTCTGCTTCTGAAGTTGGAGGAGACTACTTAGATGTTTTTAGAACAGAGGATGATAAGCATACAGTATTTATTATGGCTGATGTTTCTGGGCATGGTTTTGCTTCTGCCTTGGTTTCAATGCAGTTTCGTTCCCTTGCACGAATGGAACTAATGAAAGGAAGTGAAGCCTTTGGCAAAGAGATAGAACGAATCAATACCGTTTTTTCCAATGACAATCAAGAGGGAAGCATGTTTATTACAGCTTTATTTTTACGTTTAAATCATGAAACAAATATCATGGAATCTGTCAATGCTGGGCATTTTGATCCTTTAGGTCAACCTCAACTCATACATACAGCTTCTACCAAAGGTATTCCTTTGGGCATACAAGGCGACCTACCTTATGGAGTTGTTTCTGCACCTTTTAAAGCTGGAGACTCGCTTTTACTTTATACCGATGGTATTATTGAATGTGAAAATGATAACAATGAAATGTATGGAAATCGTTTTAATGCACAATATACGATGTTGCAAAGCTTTGATCCAAAAACCCAAATAGAGATACTATTAGAAGCTTTTCATGAGTTTATTGCAATGCAAACAGATGATGTTACCATTCTTTCGATTCAAGCAAAATAAACCCATTAAGTTGCATAAAGTACTTTAGGAAAGTACTTTTTCGATAATTTTCTCACTATTCTCAAGCAAATATCGAATCTCTTTCTCTACCTCTTCAATAAGGATAGCATAGTCCATTTCTTTTTTATCCAAAGCACTGTACTCCACTTTCTCACACAACTCGGTAATATTTGTAAATTTTAAAGAGAGGGCAACCCCACGTAAAGCGTGAGCTTTTTGATAAAGTTTCTCTTTGTCATCACTTCTTTCAGCATCAATAAGCTCTTCAACATTTTCTATGGCAGAGGTTAAAAAGGTTTTAAAGAGTCGGACAATAATGGCTGAACTAAACTGAAGTTCTGTTTTTGCTTTTACTAAGGCATCAACAAAGGTGTCTATGCTTAATGTTTCTTCATTATTTTTCACAATAATACTTTCTATTTCTTGGGTATCAGTAATCAAGGTTTTGTATTTGGTTAACAATAAGTTAAGTTCCGTGGCATCAATAGGTTTTGAAATGTAATCATCCATTCCTTGTTTTAAATAGCGTTCTCTGTCTCCCTCTAAAGCATTGGCTGTTAAGGCAATGATGGGAACATTAATGTTTGCATCTCTTATGGCTTTGGTGGCATCTGTCCCGTTCATTATAGGCATGTTAATGTCCATAAAAACCATATCATAGTGCTTTAATTTAACACTTTCTACAGCCTCTTGACCATTAAATGCAAAATCAGGAGTAATGCCATATTCGCTTAACATCTCTTCAATTAAAATACGATTCATAGGATAATCTTCAGCCACGAGAATTTTTAAATGGAGCGTCTCTTTTTCTATGTTTACTTCTTCTTTATCGGTCTGCACATTATAGTCTAAGATGGCATTATAGAGTATTGAGGGTGCTTCATCATATATGCCAATGTGATAAAGAATACTCTCTTCATTGGCTACATGATGTGCTTCACTTGATTCATCTATTAAAATAATTTTTGATGAGATTCTTGACAATGCTCGATATTGGCGATGATTAAAACTAATAATAATATGGTGTGCATCTATTTCATCATAGAGAATGTCTTCAAAACTACAGGTAATGACATCAAGTTTAAAATGCTTTAACTGTGTAATCACATCATCATAAATTTTTCCATCATAATCTAAAACATAAATGGGGGTATATTTAATTTGACTCGCTAAGCTTGAGTTTGTATTTGATACTTGAAGATTCAATTCGAAAAAGAAACGACTTCCTTTTCCTTCGCTACTTTCAAGTTCCAATTTAGACCCCATCAGTTCACATAATGAAGAACCAATGCTTAAACCTAGCCCTGTTCCTCCAAAATTACGTGTGGTACTGTTATCAGCTTGAATAAATGATTTAAAGATACT
>CACVAZ010000106.1:0-15727 GCA_902727995.1 uncultured Sulfurovum sp. | reverse complement strand
TTTGCTTTTTCTGAAGCTTCTGCCATTTCACGTGAAGATTCAAGTTCACTAATATCTGTAAAACTTGCAATAACAAAATTTTCATCATCAAACTCTACGGATTTTAAATTGACTGAAAAAATTCGTTCAACCCCATAAACATCTTTAATCAAAACTTTATGCTGTTTGTTAGGTGTTGAAAAAATATCTTCTGTCCAATGCTTTTCTTCAGTTGTTGCTTTAATATAACCTTCTTTCTCAATAAAAAGTTCACAAATACAATGGTATTTTTTTCTAAAGGCTTCAATTGAGCTAAAACCAAAAGTTTTGAAAAATTTTTGATTGGCTTCTAAAATACCACTTTTATTGGCTGTAAAAACAATGTTCTCTTGGTCATTAAAAAGCATTTGATTGTATTGACGCTCTTTTTTGAGTTTTCTTTCTGCTTCAACGCGTTGGGTAATGTTGTTTCGTACAGCAATATACTCTAAGACATTCCCTCCATTATCCACCAGTGGGAATATCGTAGAATATACATAGTAGTTTTCTCCATTTTTTGCTCTGTTTGTAATTTGCCCTTTCCATATTTGATTTGCTTTTAATGTTTTCCAAAGCTCTTCATAAATTTTAGAATCACTATCAGGGTGTCGAACAATGTTATGAGGAGAGCCAATAAGCTCTTCCCTGCTGAATCCTGAGACTTTAACAAATTGATCATTTACATAGGTAATTAGACCAGCTTTATCACTTTTAGAAACCAAGTAACTGGCATCAATGGCATCTAAGTACTGCTCAAAAACCAATTTCTTTTCTATAATCTCATCTTTAAGCGTAAGGTTATGCTTTTCAATTGTTTCATAAGCTTCAGTCAGTTCATCACTGTTAATTTTAATCGTATGTTCTAAGAAGTTCTTCTCTTTGTCTAATTCAAGATAAGCATCATCAACACGGCTAATAAAGGTCTTAGTCATCTCATCTAAGCTTGTAAAGTCAAATTCTTTACCATAAGCTAATTTAAGTTGTCGTTTTAGAAGCCGATTCATTTTTCTTCCTCATAAATAACCGTTAGGGTCATTGTTTGGTTGTGTAAAGAACAAGAGCTTAACTCACTAGAAAAAGGTGCCAGTTCCCCATAAGAGTAAAAACCTACGAGCTGTACATTGTCACCTAAGGTCTCTGCAATACTCTCTAACTCTTCATCTGTTAATTGTTTTAAAACCAGTCGTCTACCAACACAAGAGACTACTAAACCTAAAGCACTTTTATCATTTATTTTTTTTATCTGTCTCGCTGCCATCTCCGAACCATCAATTAATCCATCAATGTTGGTTTTCATTAATCTTGCCAAGTATCCTTCTGGAACATCCCCAGCAAAGGTTAAAGATTTCGCTTCTTCATCTACTCCTAAAATGGTTCGAATAATGGCTTCATCTGTATCATTCTTTTTAATGTTCATGGGAAAGTCTAAAGCCGATCCTGGTAAATCTTTTGCATAAATTCCTAAATATTTTTTGTAAAGGTCTAAGGCTGGTTCTCCATCAATTTCATAAACAATATTGTTAGTTGACTTTGTAATTTTTCTAAAAACACCAAATTCATCCCACCCAGCATAACAACCACTCTCTACCACAACACCTTCACCATAAAATCCAACAGCCACAACACGTTTTTGACTTACTTCGCCATTGGCTATAACCCAGGTCTCTTCAAAATTAGTACCATCTCCAGCTAAGCCACCTGTACTAGAAACTTTATTCTTAACAGCTTCATTAATACCTTCTGCTAAAGAAGAACCATTCATATTTAATCCATCGGATAAAACAAAAACATGTTTTAAATCTTCTGTAGGAAGACCTTCAACCAAGGCTTTTGTCATCATTTTTTGCTCATCTTCTTCTGTAAATATGTTGGTTGATACTTTTACATATCCATTGTCTAACGAGACGGCTGTTCCAACAAGAGGTGCTAAACTAATCTCTTCTCCTAAAATATTACCACTTGACGAACACCCAATAAGTTCAGCATTAGGATAACGCTCTTGTAAAAATGCCAAATACTCTTTAGCTTTAATGGTCTCTCTATCACCAAAAAGAAAAACAATGTCGGTACTATTTTTATCTACAATATTATCTTCTATGTTCCATTGTGTGTCTTCATATATTAATGTATCAATTGTCATTTTATGCCTTTTATAATTTATAATAATTACTTTTTTACGATACTGCTTATTCAGTAAGTTTTTTCTTTAAAATAATTTTTCCTTCTTCAACACCTGGTTGATTGTAAGTATTAACATCTATCAATTCACCCACTAAAGAGGTTAATAATTCATAGTAATAGATTAAACTTCCAATGCTCTGTTCATTTACTTGGTCGATAATAATTTCATCTAAAGGAATGTCTCCTTTATTTTGTAAGGACTCCATCACTGAATTGCATTGCAGGTGAATCAACTCATGAAAAGGAACCCCATTTAGAATGTCTAGTGATTCTAAATAAGCTAGGGTGACAGGAGGTATGTACATCTCATATTTAAAATCTTTAATCTTAATAAAGGTAACCGATTTGTCTCTGGTTCCCTCCATGATAAGTTGTAAAAAAGAGTGCTGATCTTTAGGACCAATCAAGCCAATAGGGGTCATGCCTACATGGAAAGTACTGTGTCGTTGTTTTTTTCCTAAGCTCTCCCCCCAAAGTTGAACGTACCATTCAGAAAAGTACTTTAAGGTGTCCGAATAGGCAAAAAGACAATTAATGTTATAATTTGTATGATGCTTTGCATAAAAAATGGCTTTTTCAATCAATGAAGTATGGAGGTGACCATTACCAAAGAAACTCTCTTGAACATCTTTAGCTCCTTTTAAAAGGGCTGTAATATCTACTCCAACTAATGCTAAGGGTAACAACCCAACAATTGAAAGTACTGAAAATCTTCCTCCTACATTCTCTGGTAAATAAAAAACTTTAGACCCTAAATCTTTTGCAAACTTATCGAGATTTGAATCTTTATCTGTTATAAATGTATAGTTCTCTTTATGAGGTCTTGGTGCAAAAATGTATTTAAAAATTGAAATGGTTTCAACCGTTCCTCCTGACTTAGAAATAATCAAAAAATGTGCTTTATCCATGTCTATGGAAGAGAGATTTTCAGCAATGTTAATGGGGTCGGTACTTTCAAAAAAGTGCAGTTTTCTTTTAGGTTTTTTAACAGGTTTTAAAAACTCATCAATGGCTTTAGCCCCTAAAGAACTCCCACCAATACCAAGTACAACGATGTGTTCAATATTCTCATCAAAATCATTGCTATAATCTACTATTTCACTAGTGTCTTGATTAGGAAGATTGTAATAACCAATATGCTTTGACTCTTCTTGAATAGCTTTAAAGAGTTTATTTTTTGTCTTAGCTTTTGTATTTGCTGTATTAAAATATAATTTAGTTTGCATTACAAACTCGCTTTCGCATTTTGAATCAATACATTTACCTGTTTTTCATATTCTTTAGCCAAAGCTTCATCTACGGATTCAAAACGTGTAACAAGCACAGGAGTAGTATTACTAGCTCTCACTAACCCCCAACCCTTTTCAAAGTTAATTCTTACCCCATCCACATCAATAATATTCACAATTTTTGGAAAATTACTTGGTGGGTTTTTGAGTAATTCTTTTATTTTATCAATCAGTAAGAACTTCTCTTCTTCTGTTGTCTCTACTTTAATCTCTTCAGTTGAAAAAACTTGTGGAAGTGCATCTATCTCTGCATCAAGGTCAATTCCATCATTAATGAGTTCTAACATTCTAAGTGTTGCGTAAATAGCATCATCATAACCAAAGTAACGATGTTTAAAGAAAATATGTCCACTTACTTCACAAGCTAAGTCTGCTCCTGTTTCTTTCATTTTAACTTTTAGGTTTGAATGTCCTGTTTTGTACATGATTGCTGTTGCACCACGACGTTCTAATTCATCGTACATGACTTGTGAACATTTTACTTCACCAATAACAATGGGATTTTCCATTTTCATTGCATATAAAAGTGCCATTTGGTCACCTTTTATATTATGTTTATGGGTAAGTACTGCAATTCTGTCTGCATCTCCATCATAAGCAAAGGCAATGTCACCACTTTTTGCTAACAGTGCTTTTATGTCTACTAAGTTCTCTTCTACTGAAGGGTCTGGATGATGGTTAGGGAATGTTCCATCTGGCTCCATGTAAAGTCCCTCATAGTTCAAACCTAAGGCATCAAAGATATCACTAATCACCGTATCAGCAACACCATTTCCTCCATCTAATACCATTTTGGTCTTCATGCCTTTAAGGTGTGCAAACTCTTTCACCATAAATTCAATATAAGGGCTTTTAACATTTATCTTTTTATTCAAAGTATTATCTAGAATTTCAAATGTTTGGTTAGCAATGATTTCATCACCTAATGCGTAAATATCATCACCAAAGAAAGGTGCTTGATCTACAGTGATTTTAAATCCATTATATTCTGAAGGGTTATGTGAACCCGTAATCATAATAGAAGCATTGGTAGTCACACCATCAAAGTCTATATAGTTTGAATAATAATTAACAGGGGTGGCTACTAATCCCATGTCTAAAACTTGACATCCTGCTGCATTTAAACCACTTGTTAAATAATCTCTTAAAATAGGTGAATGTGAACGTGCATCATACCCTATAGAAACAACTTTATTTTTACCTATCTTTTTACCTAAATAATATCCTATAAGTTTTACACTTTGCTCATTGAGTTCTTTTTCAAAAATTCCTCTTATATCATATTCTCTAAAAATTGATTTCTTTATCATAGCTAAAGCCTTTATTTAAGTTATTTTTAAATTATAAGTCAATTTAAATTACATAAAGATTAAATAAATATTAATTATTTAAATTATAATTTTATATTAAATTTTATTCTAAAAATCTAAATTAAATTTAATAGAAAGTGTTCCTTCCTTAAACTTTGGACCCTCTGTAGAATCCCATCTAGTGGGCGTATAATAGTTTGAATAGACAATACTTGGATGAAAAGGTTTAGAGTCACTCCAACCAAAAGAGTAAGCATACTCTCCATCATTTGAACCAATACTATCAGGTTTATAATATTCATAAGCCGTACCTGAAACAAAAAACTTGTCATACAAAAAAGTTTTAGCTGAAAGCGTCAAACGATTTTGCTTATTCGTAATATTATGTTTTATCTGAGCTGAAAGCATCACATCATCTAAGACAACCGTTTTTGCTTTTAGATATACTTTTTTACTGTTACTACTTGGTTTATACTTTATTTTTCCACTGAGCTTAAAAGTATCGAGTAGGGGAACATCTTCTACTTTGGTTTTATAAGAAAGCTCCCAGTTACCACTTTGAAAGTTAAATCTACTTTCATCATCTTTTGGATTAAACTTATTATTAGCATAGTTAGAATAATTCCAAGAAAAAGTATCTTGATGCCAATCACTATAACCAAATGAATAGGAAAAGTCAGGTTGATAGTAAATATTATTATAATTATTAAGGTCTAAACTCGCTGTTGCTCCTAAAAAATAATAAGAATGAGGACTTAGCATAAACGTACCCTTGAGCGCTTCTCTTCCACTGTTAGACGTTTCTATGTTTTTTAACATGCTTGAGTAGGCACCTGAAAATTTAAACCACTTATCAAAAGGTTTAAACCCTTTTGAACTTTTTTTCTTTTCTTGACGAAAGAGAGAGAGTTCATCACCTATCTGATCACTTTCAAATAAGTCAAGTTTCTCTAACTCAGCTATCTCTTCTATTTTACTCATGAATCTTGAATTGGCTAGACGTCTTTTTTGAGCTTCTTCTAATTTTTTCTTTTTTAATAAGGCTAAACGCTTTTTTTCTTTCTCTTTCTTCAATGCCAATTGTTTAAGTTCTTTTTGATGCTTCTTTTCTTCAATTGCTAAAGTAATGCGTCGCATTTCTAATAATGCTAAACGTTTACGTTCATTTTCTTTTTTAACTTTAGCCAAACGAATAGTTTCTTTATGCTTTACTTTAGCAATATCAAATTTTTTGATAGAGTCTGCAACTTTAATCTTTTGTTTTGCAAGTTCTTTTTTTAAGTTTACAAGCACTTCTTTTTCCCTATTTAAGTAGGCTGTGTAAGTTTCTTTATTTTGTTGGAGTAAAGTCAAGAGTTTTTCTCTAGCCCTTTTTACCTTCCTTTGGTAAAGAAGGGCTAATTCTTTTTTGCCTTTGCAACTTTTTTCTGTGATTTATAACGTTTAAGAAAAGCCGTATAGGGTTTATTTTCTTTTTTGGCAATTAAGATATTTTTATAGGGTTGATGATAATCATATTTTACATAACGGGTTGAAAGCATAAAGTTTTCAGAATTTACATCACCTTGTTGAATGGTAGCTCTTGGTATGTTCACTGATAAAGTATCAAAATAATCTAGCACCTCTTCTTTGGTATCAAAATTACCAATTCGTACCACAAAATCTCTACCCTTACGCTCCACACGAGCAATCTCTTTTTCATCTTTAAGTGACTCCATAATTTTTTGGGCATCATAACGAAGCTCTATTGCTTTACTTTCAATGTAAAACTTATTAACCTCATCTAAATGATAAAGTTTAATCTGCTCATAAAGATTTTTTTCTTTAGCATAATAAAGGTTTCCAACTATTTTATAATGTAAGGCCTCTAAGACGGATGCATTGGTATGGACATTCAATGACTTGTTGGTTTGTTTGGACTTAAGATATTTCCCTCCATACCAACCAAAACCTTCTTTATATAAATCTTTTACCTCAGACATTAAAGTTTTTGCATAATCATCTTTATCACCATATAGGGCATCATAAACAAAGGCTACCTTTGTACTGATTAGCCCTCTTTTTGCATGGGTGGCTTTACGTTTGGTATTTAAGTTCTCCCAAAGTCGACCCTCATTATAAATGGTATTTTGTACCCAATAAGGTTTACGATCTAAGCTCTCTTCTGAAGAAGTTGCAAATTTAGATGTTTGAACATATCTGTCTTTTAGTGCCAAATATAGATTGGAAGAGTAATGTTTGTACTTTAAATAATAAGGTTGTTCCATCATGACCCACAAATAACTTTCTGCGTTGGTAAGTCGGTCTTCAAAGCCCATGGGTACTTCATGATTATAAGCAGCTTTATAGTCTAAGTTTCGCTCATCATAAAGGTGACTGTAACTCTTAATGTTAAAAAATTTTAAGGCATTATAAATGTAAAACTCTTTGGCTGGATCTATAATATCCGTAGCCCCACCTTTGTCTTTTCCATTAAACCATCGGTCTTGCATTCCTTTTTCAAGTACAGCACGTTTAAAGTTCCACTTAGCCACAATGCTAAATACATCTTCTCGGTATTTAGGATAGTCACGTTGTAAATGATAAAGAGCTGTCATTAGTTGAGCTACGGAATACATGTCCCATCCACCAGCTGTTCCAGCTTTTGAACCATCTTTTTTGAGCATTTTACCTGTTTTAGCATCATAGTAAAGGTTTGGCAATTCATTATGATAAATTTTCATCTTCTTCAACGTTTTCATTAAAGTACTCATACGTTCATTAAACACATCTTTGTAAATAATGTCTAAAGACTCAGCAGAAATGGTTGCCATAATGGTTTTCCCAATATGTTCAGGTTTAATCACTTTGTACTTGTGTTTCCCATTGACCAAACCTGTTTTAGGGTGATAGTTATTTTCAAAAAAGCTCCAAGCTATTTTAGCAGCCTTTAAATTACTGTCTTCATTACAATCGCCACTCTTATTGTTCTCATGTCCTTCAGAAGGCTCTAAAATCAATGCTTTCTTTTCACTTGGTAAGCAACGAAAATTATTTACTCGATTTCGATAATTATCATAAGTTCCACGATTTTCTAACTTATTAAGCTTTTGTAAAGGACCCATTTTAGAAGAGAGCATGGCTTCTAAAAGAATGGAATTGGTATTAAGGGTCATCGCCTTATTTGGACCAGGACGTTTTTCGTAAATACCTGCGTAATAGCCTTTTTTAGGATCATAGTTATTTTTTAAATAATTAAACACTTTATTAGAATAGGGTGTATCAAAAAGGTATCTCATTCCAATTCCTGCTTTAGTACTTACGGTTTTATATTCATCATAATCAGCCCCATGTTGATTAATGGTTTTCCAAGCTTCACCATTGGTGTAAACGGTGTTAAAAAGAAAGTAGGGACGTACATCAATATTGTCTTCCGTAACAGCTGTAATCTGTCCAGTTCTTTTGTAACGCTCTTCTTGCACTTTATACATGTTTTTAATGTATCTACTTGATTCAGGATCATCAACCCCATACTCAAATCCTAAATACCAAAATGGTTCACTCTCTACAAAATTTGAGAAAAATGGTCGTGTATCAGTTGGGATTTTTACCCCATATACCTCCACTTCATTTAAAAATTTATAGCTTCTAGCCTCTCCAGCATTATGTCCCCAAAGTTCATATCCTCGTGCTAAATACTCTTCATACCCTGTAAGTGCTTCATGGGTTATGGTAAGCTTACCATTATTATAAGCCCCACCATATAAGTCACCTTCAACACTCAAAGCACGACAATATCGGTAACGTAAAGTTAATTTTTCAATCTCAGGAGCTAATGATTCTTCACATTGTTCAATCATATTAAGGGATGAAAGTAAACGTGCTAAATCAGCAGCTGACCAACCAATACCATCTTTAACTACTTTGTTGACGTAGTTAACCATTTTGGCATTATTGGTATTGTACGTTTTATTGGGTAGTTCATTGTTAAACAGTTGCATTTTTTGCATGGTAGTTAAAAACTTTTTCATCATCTCTTCATAACGTGTATCCGTAATGAGTTTAAACTTTTTGGCAGCAAAAATAGCATAAACAGCATTTGCCCAATCCCAAGTTGCAGCTGAAGGGTATTTATGAGCTGCTGCTGTTAATCCTGTTTTTTCATTAAAATTGTTTTCAATGTACTTCCATGCAATACGTGCCATTTTAAGTTCTTCTTCGGTTGGGGCACAACGAAGCTCACAAGGACTAACGACCAAATCAGGTTCAATACAGCCTAAATCTTGATCTTCTGCCAATTTAAACACAACAGGAGGTCTTGTTCCTTCTACTTCAATGACTTTAGAAGTTTCTTTCACTTGCCAAAAAATTGATATTAAAAGTATGATAATAAGTAAAAGAGAAAAAAGGGTTGCAAGAAAATAAAATTTATTATTTTTAATTGTATTCATATTAATATATCCTTAATTATTTTTATTAATTAAATAAAAAAATTATATCATCTTTTAGAACACTTAACTATTAAATAAAAATTTTAAGTTAATTTTTTGCTAAAACCTATTTATTAGTCGTTGGATGCTATTAAATAGTATTAGTAAAAATGAATCATCTTTTTTTTCTGTGAAAATTTAATGTGATTTGATTAACATTGTATGAATAAATTTCATGCTCTCAAATTCAATGTCTAAATAACTGGGCTGTAAAGATTTATTACTAGGCAGAACAGGATGCTCTGCACTTTCCACCCAAAGAGTTGAAATATTATTCCAATGAATAACACTTTGTATCTCTAAGGATTCTAAATGTTTAGAAGAAACAACAGCATCATTTAGGCTGTGTACCATAAATGTTGGCGTTTTGTAGACAGGCAATTGTTTTAGAGGAGAATAACGTTCTAGCCATGTTATTCTTTTTTCATCATTTTCTATGTTTGAAAGTTGAATTTGTTTCTTTTTAGAAAAAAGTTTAAAATTACTGGGCATACTACTAAAAAAACTCGCTGATATCATCTTTTTATTTGAGAGTCTAGAAATGGCAACATACGCCAATTGAGCCCCAGCTGATTCAGCAATAACTACTACTTTTTGGGCATTCCCCTCATAGACCTTTGCATTTGCCACAACATGTTTTATGGCATTCCTTATGTCTAGAACCATCTCTTCCATACTCACCGTTGGAGGTTTTAATAAACGGTAATTTATACTAACCGTTGTAAATCCTCTATCGGCATAAAGTTTACAAAAATTTTGATAAGCTTTTTTATCTCCTTTATTCCATCCTCCTCCGTGGACATAAATCATCATGGGGTTGCTATGATTTTTTTCTTTAGTTTTTTTAAAATAAACATCATAACGTTGAAGTTCATCTAAGCCATATGCCACATTACTTTTTTGCCTAATATTATGATCTGTCTTATAATAGAGTTTATTCAGATGAAAACGTAAAAGTGGACCATAATAGTCAGGTTTTATTTTTTTACTTTTAGGTTGAATCTTATGACTGATTTTTAAAGGGAAATAATCCAAGAAATTCTCATTTTTTAACTTATGCTTTGTCATGTACTCTATGGAATTATCTTTAAATCCTTGTACCCAACTCTCTTTATACTTATTACCAATGATTAAAGTTTTGGACCAATACCAATCCATTTGTAAAATGGGAGAGTAAGCAATGAACATTTCTCTTTTAGAAGCTAAGTCTTCTAAAGCTTTTTGAAAATCATTGACCTCCTCACAAAAGGCAAGATTTTTTTTTGACTTTTTTAAGAGACAAAGATCTAAAAGGTTCGCAGGACTCTCTTCTAAAATTAACCCTCTAATGTTTTGACGATAATAAGGGAGTAAATTGCTTTGTGCAATGGAAAGAAGCGTTCCTGTAAAGCCACTTGCTTTTAAAATAACTTTATGATTTTGTGTCTGATGACGAATTTCTTTTTGTATCTGGGAGAGTTTATCAGCCAATGAACTATGTGAAGAGAAGATAAGCGTTTGTTCTTTAAAGCCAGAACAGCTAGTATTTGCTTCTTCTTCATTCAGAGCGAAACAAAGTATTTTAAGACTTTTCTTGTTATCAGCATGGGTAGTGACTGTTAAAAATAAAAAAACAATGAGTATAAAATTTCGCAATGTTTTCCTTTTTTAATTAGCATTTTAATTACAGTTTTTTGCTACTCACTTAGGTCTCGATGTCCAAAATTTTGTGTCCAGTAAACACCATATTGACTATCAGGATTGACGACAATGGCAATGCCCATTTCATTAAAACTCTCTCGCATAAGGTTCTCACAATGACTTGGACTCTCTAGCCATCCATCTATGACAGCTTCCATTGTTGAGAAACCACCAGCAATATTTTCTCCTATTGTATCATATTCACTGTATCCATTATCTTCAATACGTTCTGTAAAATAACTTTGTCCACCTCTGTTATACCCTGTAATGTCATGTTCTGTTCCTGAACCATAATGGGAAAAGGTATTACTCATCGCTAAATCATGACTATGTTCATAGGCTGAACTGTAAAGTTCATGGTTCCAACTTAAGGGTTGACTAGGACCTACTTCTCCTAAGCCATTTTTGCAATCAATTTTACGGCTTCTTACCCCATTAATAGCAACTAAAAGTTCCTTTTGAGAGGGTTCCGAAAAAACTTCTTCCGTATCAGTGGTAGTGGTAGTTCCACCTCCACCACATCCTGCAAAAACAACAGCAATTTCTAAGATAAAAAATCTTATATTAAACATGAATTATCCTTTTATATTTTGTAGAAGTGTGGGTCCTTATTGTCTAGGGGATATAGCCATTTATTTAGAAGGTTTTGCATCTTAAATCCTTTGTAATTATAAATTATACATTTTAATTTTTTAATTTAAAGTTAATTTTATAAAATAAGATAATTTTTTTTGTTATAAAATATTTGTCTAATTTAATCAGAATGCAAGGATTATATTGTAAAGGATTTTTTTGTATTTTAAAATAATTAAGCCCACTTAAGTAGGCTTAATTTTTACTTAGAATGAATTATCTGGGGATAATGTTAAATGCAACTTTATATTTCACCATTAGCCACATGAAGAGGAATACTAAACTGTGTGCTAAGGTATTGACAAACATGTCTCCTTCTTGGAACCATACGATGTTAGCAATAACAATACAAGCATAAACATGTAAAATAAACACATACAATGATGCCTGACCAATGGGAATAAAAAACCAACCTAATGCTTTGTTCATAGGCTTCCAAAAATACGATAGTAAAGCATAAGAGACAAATAACATGGCAAAATCATTAAGCAGTCTTCCTAGTCCCAAAGTATTTTTACGAAAATACTGTTCATAAATACTTTTAAAAGTATCAGCATCGATAACATGTAGTCTCATGTAGTCTGGTATCTTTCCTGACAAAGGATTATTATAAGTAAAGAATAGCAGTAGTAAATAGATAGCCAATATAAAGGCAAAGACTATCGCTCCTTTTCTAGAGTGAAAGAAGTTCCATATCTCATTACGATAAAACCCAATTACCAAACCATGTACAAAAAGAACTTGCCATGATAAGATGGGGAAAGCATACTCAAACTGTGCTCCTGTTGGACGTACATGAAAACCACTGTTTCCTAAATAGATTAACCAACTAATGGTTAAAACTGTCAAGACTTGCTTTTTAGCCAATGACCATAAAATAAATGGTGAAAACATTAGTAAGACAACATAAAGACCTAAAATCTGAAATTGATGAGGTCCATAACGTAGCATTACAAACTTTGCAATAATTCTGTCTTGATACTGTTGAAACACGGCAAAGTCTGGATATAAATTATATACTTTTCCAGCATAAGTGGTAAAAGTCATGACTGCTGAAGCATCAATAAATATATTAAGCACAGCAATAGAGATAATCACAACCAAAGAAGTTCGGTAAAGTAAGAAAGCCCTAGAGAATTGCTTGGTAACAGTTTTACCTAAACCATCTTCTTCATGTATACCCACACGGGAAAGCAGTCCTAAAATGGCTCCTGAAAGCATTACAAAACCTTCAGCACCTGTTACAGCACCCAAACGCTCCCAAGCAATAAAATTGTAGAGGGAGAAAATATCAATGTGGACGACAATCAAAATTAACATGACAAATCCACGAATAAAATCTACTCGCAAATCTCGTTTACCTAAATTTTCAGGATATTGCCATATCTTCATAAATGAACCCATCGGTTTCATTGCTGGTATATGTTTCATCTTTTACTGCCTTATTGGTTTTTGATCATTTTAAGAAGAGGACCTTCTCTTTTATAGAGAATAGACTCTAAAATAATGGCGTTGGTGTTACAAGTCAATGACTTATTAACTTTATTGTCTTTTTCGTAAATACCTGCGTACCAACCTCTGTCACTTTGTAAAGGGTTAAGTGCTTTAACCAACGCTTTAGTATAGTTAGAGTCATAAAGTGCATCCATAGCAAATGAAGCTTTGGTACTCAACTGTTTCATCTCATTAATCACATTACCTTGCTCATCAATCGCTACCCATTCGTCTTTGTTAACAAAAACACTGTTATACACAAAATAAGGTGCCTGATCCAAGTGATCTTCTGAGACAGCTGTTAAGATATCTGTCTCTTCATAACGTCGCTTTTGGGCTTCATATAAACGGTATGAAAACTCTTTTGAGAAATAATCCCAGCCAAACTCTAAACCATCTAACATATACGGTTCCATAACAACATAGTTATTCGCGTCTGAATGTTCTTTATCACGTTTGTCATAAGGAATTTCTATATCATAAATATCAATGTATTCTAAATACTTGTCATAACGAAGGGCATTGGTAATATCAACCCCAAAGGTTCCAAACATTTTAGAAGTATATTGCTCATACCCTAAACGACCCTCTTGCAATAATTCTTCTTCACCCTCTTCAACAACAGCTCCATAGAGTGCTCCTTTTTGGGTTAACTCTTTAAGGTTCCATTGTGAAAGAATTTGATGTAACTCTTTATGGTATTCGGGTTGATTAAACTGTAAGTAGGCTAAAGGAATTAAAAGACGACCAATATCAATCGCTGACCATCCAATTCCTTCTGTCTCTTTATTGGCATAATCTGTCATTTTTAAAGTAATAGTATTGTAAACCTTATTGGGAAGTAATCCTCGATAGAGTTCTATTTTTCCTAAAGTATCCAAAGCTTTATGCATACGTAGGGTATAAACTTCAGGGCTAATAAGCTTTAACTTCTGAGCTGAAATTAATGCCATAAGGTAATTTCCTGTGTCCCAAAGGGTGGTTGAGGGGAACTTATCGACGGAATTAACCAATCCACTTACTTCATGGTAGTTATGCTCAAAATATTTCCATGCCGTCTTAGCAGCTTCCATGTCGTTAGCCGTGAGTACTTTTTTTGTCACATTTAAGTCAGGGGCAATGGCTCTTTTAATCTCAATAACACCCAATCCTTGTTTTCTTAAGTCAAGATTGTTCAAAAAGTAAATAAAAATACTTCCAAACAGCAACGCAGCCAAGAAAACAATATGATGTCTTGCCCGTTTTAAATTTTTATATTTGTCCATAATTTATCCTTTTACTTATTATATTTGAATAAGGCAGCTTGAACTATCGTCCAAAGTGACAACATGTTAAACAATGACCACATTAAGTTCACACTGTATCCTGTAAGAAAGATTCTCTCACCAATTAAATGCATTACTGTTGCGTAAATAATTGCAATGCCATAAAGCCCAATCAATCCTAACTGTATCTTTACTAAGCCTAAAAAGTTTCCTGATTTGGCTGTTTTTGAAGTAACCACAAACTTAATGGGTCGTTGTCTTATGACATCCCAAAAAGCTTTTAAAACAATAGGCGAAATGGAGATAAAAAACTGTCCTCCACGGTTAGAATTAATGCCCCAAGTAGCAATCATCAAGGCTACTTGATTCACAAATAAAAATGGAATGAGATGTATGAAGAAATCCATAGAGTAACTCTGTACAGGGGCAATGTTTGTAAACATAAAAATAATCGGTGACATCAATAGAATCACCAGCCAAATAGCTCCAGTATATGACCAGAAAGTGGAAAAGTACATCAACTTTTGACCTAAAGAGAGACCTTTCTTAAAGAAACGTCCAAACTCTTTAGTCACTAAGTCAATTGTACCTCCTGCATATCTAAAACGCTGTGCTGACCAAGTAATTAAATCCATTGGAGAAAGCATTCTTGATTCTACATCAGGGTGTAGTACTGATTTATATTTTTTCTGTTTATGGGCATGTACCAAGAGTGAGGTATAAATGTCTTCTGAAGTATGGTAAGAGATGTACTCAACATCAAACTTTTTAATGGCTTCATCTCTGTCTTTGGCTTCTAAAATTCTGTCAACCCATCTTGAAATGGCAACACGTCGAAGTGCTGATGTTCTATGAATCGACGTAGCTCCACAACAAAATGATGCATTGTAATTGTTTCGTCTTCTTTGAATCACATCAAAAAACATGGCAGGATCATTGGCAAAAACATCTTCACCTGTTTTCATTTTTCCTAAGAACTTTTGTACCAAGTGTGCTGATTTTTCACCAAATTTTCCGTATTTGTTTTTCCAACTTTTTTCAAGAGCCTCCCCTTCTGTTAAGTCACAAAACCATTGGGGTGTTTGTACCCAAGCCACGGCATCATCTTTAAAATAACCCATGGTATTGAGTAAGATATTAGGGAAAAGACGCGTATCAGAATCAATAATAACAATAAAATCACCTAAAGATTCATCCATTGCATTGGTAATAGCTCCAGCTTTTCGACCTTTAGAGGAAGTTCTTAAAATTTGTGGAACCCCTTCTTCTTTGGTCATCTTAGTCATTGCTTCGTTAGCACTGTCATCTAGCAGATAGTAACAAACATCCCAAGTTGGAAGTTTTTTAACAGCTTTTGCAGCATGAATGGTTTCACGTACCAAAGAAGG
>CACVAZ010000105.1 GCA_902727995.1 uncultured Sulfurovum sp. | reverse complement strand
GCTATTTTATGGCCACCTAAAAACTATGTACCTTCTATTCCTAGTATGAGTATGGCAATTAAACATCCTAAAAATGAGCGTGTTGATATTTGGTTAAATGGCTACCGAGTCAGTAAGATGAATTATGAGGGAAATGTTATTTCTAAAAAGTCAAGTAATGCCATAGACCTCTATAAAGGAGTTGATTTACTTGAACGAGGTAACACGATTAAAGTTGAATATTTTAATAAAGCTAATAAATTATTAAAAACCTTAACACGTAAAGTGCATGTCTCTTCAGCACCTGTACAAGTGAAATATGTAAAAGAAAATTCTCAAACGATTGCTGATGGAAAGAACTCTCCTGTGATTGCTGTTAAGTTTTTAGATGATGCTGGGCTTCCATTACGTTCAGGAATAACAGGTACCTTTAGCATTGAAGCTCCTTATCGGTCACAAGATGCCTTAGATCAGTTGCAGAATAATCCTTTAGCTACCCAAGCTGAAAAAAGTCGCTATACCATTCATTCTGATGGTATAGCTTATATTAAACTTCAACCAACAACCCAGTCAGGTGAAGTGACCTTACACTTTCAACTTCAAGAGCGTGATGAGGTTATTAGGGCTTGGTTAAAACCTGAGCTTCGTGAATGGATTATGGTAGGTTTTGCAGAAGGCACAGTAGCTTATAACACTTTAAAAGGTAATAAAATATCTTTAGGTGAAATAGATGCCAAAGAGAAGACCATTAGCGAGGGACGAGTTTCATTTTTTGCCAAAGGAAAAGTAAAAGGTGATTGGTTACTTTCGATGGCGTATGATACAGGAAAAGATACTTCAAGTACGCAATTTTTTGATGAGATTGACCCCAATGCCTATTATACGCTCTATAATGATAATTCCATACAAAATCAGGAAGCAGCATCGCGTAAGAAACTTTATGTAAAGCTTGAAAAAGAACAGTTTAATATTCTTTTTGGAGACTATAGTACAGATTTGTCTTACACGGAACTCTCTGCTTATTCTCGTAGATTTACTGGGATTAAGTCTGAATATCATGGTGAAAATATAGAAGCAAAAGTATTTGTAAGTCATAGCGAACAACTTTTTATAAAAGATGAAATACGTGGTGATGGAACTTCAGGATATTATTATTTAAAATCTAAAGAGATACTACAATTTTCAGAAAAAATCGCCATTGAAGTACGTGAGAGATATCGTAATGAAAAGATAGTTTCGACACAAAGTTTACAACGTTTTCGAGATTATGAGATTGACTATGCTTTAGGTCGTCTTTATTTTAAAGAACCTGTTTACAGCTCAGATGAACAATTTAATCCTCGTTTTATTGTGGTAGATTATGAAGTCAATGGTGATGGTGGAAAACATTATACCTACGGTGGAAGAGGAGCTGTTAAGGCATTAGACGGACAAGTAGAAGTAGGGGCAACTTATATCTCAGAAGATTCTGGCAAGAAACTCTCAAAACTAATGGGAACGGACACGACCATTCAAATTGGAAAAGCAACACGCTTTAAAGCAGAATATGCCAAAACAAAAACCACAGAAGAGTCGATTTCAAGTGAAGGTGATGCAAAGCTAGCAGAAGTAGAACATGTGTCCAATGGGGTACATGCAAGAGCTTATTATCGTGAACAAGAATCTGCTTTTGGTTTGGGTCAGTTGAATGCCTCTTTGGGAGCTACGCGTAAGATAGGATTGGATGTTTCACAACAGTTTGAGAATCGTCAGACACATAGACTTTCTGTTTACCGTGATAGCGATTTATTGAACAATGTTGATGCCGATGTTTTAGACTTTAGAACAGAGTTTGATAATGTGGAGTGGAGTGCTTTTGCAGGGTATCGTTATTCTAAAGTAAGTACTGATGTAGAGATGGCACAGCAGTTACTCTTAGGTGGTTCTTATTCACTTTTTGATCAACGTTTAAAACTTTCTGTGATGCGTGAACAAACTCTAAGTGATAATGAAAGTGAACTTTTTCCGACTAGAACAACGTTAGGATTAGACTATGCCTTAACTTCAGCAATAGATTTTTTCTCTACTTATGAATGGACAGATGAGTTAGAACAAGGAAGAGCAGGGGTTAGGGTACGACCATGGTCGGGAATGACAGTTGAAAATACAACACTTTCAGAGTTTCAAAATGACCAAAGAAATATTTACAATACCTTAGGTGGAGTACAAAGTTTTCAAGTTAATGATAAGTTGGGTTTAAATATTGGTTATGAAAAAGGTCAAGTACTGAATAATTCAACAAGCTTAGGAAACTTGCTTGATACAAATTTATCAAGTAGTGATAAATCTTTTTCTGCTTATCGTTTAGGGTTAAATTATAATGAAGAAGAATATTCTGCAACGGTTAATGCAGAAGTACGAAAAGCACAAAATGAAGACAAATTAAATCTTTCATCAGCTGTGTATACCCAAAGTAATGAGGCATTAGGCTTGGCCTTAAGTGGAAATCTTAATAAAGTAGAAAGTGCAAGACAAAATCAGTCTGATGAAAGTGTACGTTTTTCATTGGCATATCGACCTGAAGATAGCAAGATGACAATTCTTGAAAAACTAGATTACATTGCCTCAGAAGTTGAAGATGAAACAAGTGCTTACCGAACAGAAAAGATGATTAATAACTTGAATGTTAATCTAAGTCCTAATGCTAAAACTGAAGTCTCTTTACAACATGGAGCTAAATATGTAGTCGATACGATCAATGATTTTGAATATAAAGGTTTTACTCAACTTTTTGGAGTAGATGCACGTTATGATCTTAGCAAAACGTGGGAGCTTGGAATACAAGGATCAGTACTTTATGCACAAAGTGCGAATAATATGGATTACAGCTTTGGTGTCTATTCAGGACACAATTTGTTTGACAATATGGTTCTTACTTTAGGTTACAACTGGAAAGGTTTTGAAGACCAAGATTTTTCATTGCAAACTTATCGAATGGAAGGTCCTTACTTTAGATTTAACATGAAGTTTGACCAAGAGAGTTTGAAAGATACGGTAAGGATGATGTCGTGGTAAAGTTTTTATTTATGGTTCTAATATTTCCAATATTTCTTTTTTCCCAAGCCATTACTGATGACTTAGAATACCAAAAAATATCTTCAGTGGGCTATGGCTGGACACATGTAAATTTGTCTAACAATTACAGTGACCCTATTGTGGTTTGTTCAAATGTACTGCCTTCTAAAACAAGTAGTGAAGCTGTGGTACGTCTTAACAACATTACTTCAAGTGGTTTTGATGTTCAGATTCAAACTCCTAATGATATTGACCCTGCTTATTCAACAGAAGTTTATTGCATTGTTTCTGATGAGGGAAGCTATACTATCCCTCTTAAATATGAAGCACGTAAAGTACTCTCAATAGCTACGAATGGTTCAGGTTCTATTCTTAATTGGGATGCTACAAATGCCCAAAATGTTAGTGCTTCTATTGTTCATAGCTACACTAAGCCAACTGTGTTAGGACAAGTGATGAGTTATAATGATAATCGTTTTTCAACCTTTTGGTCTTTTAATTGTGATTCACGTTCAAGTCGTCCTTTTCAAAATGGTATGAGTGATGGAATTTGTGTGGGTAAACATGTAGGACAAATAGGGGAAACACGTAATAACGAAACCTTAGGGTACATTGTTGCTGAAGCAGGAATTTATGAGCTCAAAGATTTTTCAATGGCAATTGATTATGGGGCAGATAGTATTAAAGGAGTAGGTGATTCTCCAGCTTATAGTTATGCTTTAGATAAAGCATATACGCATGGAGTAGTAACCAAAGAAGCTGAAGATGGTGGAAATGGAGGGTGGGCTGTGCTTTATGGAGCTTTTCCTTTTGGTACAAGTTTGGACTTAGCCATTGATGAAGAGACAGTTTTGGGAGATAGCACACGAAAACACACGGCTGAAAATGTTGCTTATTGGGTAATGCTTCAAGAGAATATAAATTCAGCAGAGATGAAAATAAATGAAGTACTGTATCAGCAAACTGTTACAGGAACAGGAAACAATGAATTTATTGAATTTTATGTTACAGCTTCAGGGGATTTAAAAAATTATCTTTTTACCGATCAAGATGGAACTTCACATCATTATCGTTTTCCAAAACATCAGGTAAGTCAAGGTGATTATGTGGTTTTGCATATTGGTGCAGGAACCGATAGTGTTAGTGGGAATGTACATCATTTCTATAAAAATTCTGATGAGTTTATTAATGACACAGGAGATGATATTTTATTACTCAAACCTAGTAATACAGATGTAACGGTTGTTGATGGAATTGGAATTAACGGCATTCCTTTTGATTACATGGCTTATAATAAGGCAGGAGACAACATTCCCACAAGTCAAAAAGGAGTAACGCTTTCTTGGAATTCAAGTTATGAAAGGGAATTGAAAGAGGCCGATAAAGGTCATTCTATTTCGCTTTCTGCTAATGGAGAAGACAGTGACTCTTCGGCTTGTTGGGAACTTACAGCGAGTGGGAATGCTGCTGATAATGGTTGTGTGGGATATATTCTTACTAAAGATGCTAACAGTAATGCCAATTTAATTTACAGTTTAGGTGAGAATAATACAGATGCACCAAATATTAAATTGGAAAAAACATCCATAACCATTTATGACCCAGTCAATGTAGAGAGTAA
>CACVAZ010000104.1:20501-23689 GCA_902727995.1 uncultured Sulfurovum sp. | reverse complement strand
AAGGCTTTGGTACGAATGAATTAAAATCAAGTGTCGAAATGGATGGATTGTATTTAAATATAGGTCTAAATATAGGATTTTAAAATATGACTAAAAAGTTCATAGGGTTATTTTTATGTTGAGTCGATTTACGGCTTGTTCGGGAAAAAGTTTTCATTTAAATGTATAAGAATGAAGACTACATTTTTCCAATTTCCAATAACATATTCAATAGATGAGTTAGATAGATTAAGTAAGCCTAAGGATAAACCTACTTATGATGAGTATCGTAATAGATAGATACTCTTTTCCTTCTTGATAGTTAGGATTTTTATTTGTCGTCCTCATCATCTGAACCAGCAACGGCTCTTACTCCTGCTGCTCCAACATCAATAGTAGCACCAGCAACAGCACCTACCACTTTTATGGGTGCTGTAATAATTTGTGTGCAACCACTTGCAAGAATAAGCACTATGGCAATTAGACTGAGTTGTTTCATTTTCACTTTTCCTCTCTATAAGATTATTTATTTATAAGTGTCCAAATTTCAATTGGAAGAAAATTAGGGTAGAGTTGTCGGTATTTCGAATTATCACCTAAGAATTTCCATTTTTTGTCTTTCTCTTTAATCATTAAGAGTTTTTCTGATTTTTTAATACTGAGTATTCTTTTTTTGATATCTACCCTTATGTTTTCTTTACCATATTTATGAATAAGGGCATCATATAAAAAGTTAATTTTTTCTTCTGTATTATAAAGCTTTTTGTTTAACAAATGAATTTTGATTTTTGATTCATAATCTACTTGTGCAAATTTTGTAGCATTTGAAAAAATAGTAACAGGAGAGAGCTTTGTAACTTTACTTTCATAAGATTTTATCTCGATGTCGGTTGAGTTCATCATTGAAGCGATGTATTGTCGATATAAATCAAGGTCAATGACATCAAATAGTTTGGGGTAGGTCATATCTACAATGGCATCGGTGTTAAAAGTACTTAATTCTTTTAAATAGGCATTGAGTTCTTTTTTGACTATTAATTCTTTACTGTTTGATGCTTCTATGGCAGAAGAGATAGTTGTGGTATTTTTTTCTTTAACTTCTTCTTTTTTAGGTTTTTTTGTGCTATTACAAGCAATAAAAGTGAGAAGTATTATAAATATAAGAAAATGCTTCATTATAAACTTTCTATGTATTTTTTTGCTTTTTCAAAGCTCGATTCTTCTTTTAATAGGGAGTGAGAGTTAGATATTTGTATGCTTTTCTCATTAATTACTTTAAAATAAACATAGGGATAGCCAAACAACTCTCTCTCGTTGATATGCGTTTTTAATAGTGTTTCATTTGATTTAATGATTATATCATCTTTTAAATAGCGTAAAAGCATTTGGCTAAGTTTCGGTGAAGAGAGAGGTTGACGCATAAGATTAAAGGAATGTAATTCTAGCGTTTTAAAAACAAATTTTTTATAATTGTTATCAACCAATGAAGAGATACTTAGGAGTAATGAAAGAGCTGAAGAAATACTTGAGGGTATATTGTTGTCATGAATTTTTTCTTTGAGTTTAAAATTACCTGTACTGTAGACCCATTGGGCTTGTTCATAATATTGTTCAATGAGTAGGTTGGCAAATTGTGTTGCCATAATCAAAAAAGATTCATCTAAAGTGTTTTGATACATCCAAATAAGTGTTTCCCCTAAAGTTGCGTAATCTTCTAAAAAAGCTTGTACCGTAGCTTTTTTATTTTGTTTTTTAGTATGATACAGGGTTCCTGAGACATAAAGCTCACTAAGTATTGCTTCTAAGGTTTCTAAAGCAGGTACTTTATATTTTGCATCAATGTTTGAGGCAGAAAAAAGTGCTTGAACCATGAGTGCATTCCATGACGTAATAAAGGCTTCATTTTCTAAGGCAAAAAGTTTAGAGTTTTGTCGAGAACTTAGCATGAAGTCAATGCTTTGAAATGCAACGTTTCTGTAAGCTTTGTTATTTGTAATTGTATAAGCACGTAAATAGAGTTTAATAAGCAGTGCATTGTCATAGGTAGTTTTGACCTCATAAGGTTTTGTCCATGCAATATCTTTGGCGTAATGATAGAAACCCCCATTTTGCTTATCATAAAAACCACCCTTCATCATCTGGTCTAAGGTAAGGGTAATAGCCGTTAAAATGCTTTTTTCTTTTTTGAGTGCATAGAGGTCAAAAAGTAATTCCAAAGTTGAGGTATTTGGAAATTTTGGTGCTTTTGAAAAACCTCCAAACTCAGCGTCAAGTAAAGCATTGACATGTTTTTGAATGGTATTACTAATATTTAGGTGAAGCTTAGTGGCTTCAATACTTTTTTCTTGGCTGTTAACAAAAGAGAGTACCTCTTGCCCTTTTTGAGCTAAGGTATCGTAATCGGTAATATATTTTTTTGAAATAATACGTAAGAGAGACTCGAGGCTTAATTGCTCATTTATCGCTTCACTTGAAATGTATGAACCAGCATAAAAAGGTTCTAACTGGGCTGTTAAAAAGAGACTTAAAGGAGAACCTGTGGTTTGTCTGTTCATGAGTGTATAGACTTCTTTATAATAGCGTTCTATGTCTGGACGTTCATTTTTATTGACCATAATGGGAATAAATCGTTTATTTAAAAGTTCTATGATGATATCATCATCAAAAGAGTCTTTTTGCATTTTTATTGACCATTGTGAAGAGGAGTCGGTAATAAATAAGAAAATGGCTTTGTTTTCATTTTTTGCTGTTTGTAAGGTTTCATTTGACCATGAATACCAGTTAATCTGTTCTTGTTTTAGAAGATTAGACATTGTAAACCTTTTATTATTTTAGATTAAAAAAATAATAATATTTAATTTATTATTTTTCTTAGACAGTTTTTTTAATTCTAAAGAGTGTTATACGTATTTTTTGTTATAGTACTACACATATTGTACACAGGTAATTATATATAATAATTTAATTGATATTATAATTTTTACATTAAAAAAGGGATAAAAGAAGAATGAAGTTTTTAAAATTACTCTTACTTGTTACCACTATAGCTTATGCAGGATTTGGGGTTAAGGTAAAAAACGACGACTTACTTTCTGCAAAAGAAGCTTTTAAAGTAACGGCAGTTCAAAAAGGTGATGTCATTGAAACTAGAATTATATTGGGAAAACAAATTCATGTTACAGCAGACACACTAAAATATAGTATCGTAG
>CACVAZ010000104.1:0-20401 GCA_902727995.1 uncultured Sulfurovum sp. | reverse complement strand
ATGGGCTTTCTTTCAGCCTTTATAATTGGCCCATGTGTTGCTCCTCCACTTGCAGGTGCTGTTATTTTTATTTCTCAAACAGGAGATGCCCTCCTTGGAGGAATTGCACTCTTTGCTATGAGTATGGGTATGGGACTTCCATTATTACTTGTGGGAGCAGGAGCAGGTAAATTTATGCCAAGACCTGGTGGTTGGATGACAGCTGTATCTCAAACCTTCGGTGTTATTATGTTAGCACTTTCAATCTTTATGCTTGGAAAAGTACTTTCAGCTGAATTTACCATGTTATTATGGTCTTTATTCTTCATGGGTGTTGCCTTTTATATGGGTGTATTTGATAATTCATCCTCAAGAGCTGGAATGAAAAAACTTTTCCAGCTTTTTGCCTTTACCTCTTTAATTTATGGTGCCATCTTATTTATAGGTTTCTTAACAGATGCAAAATCAATTTTACATCCTTTAGCAAAGTTTACTTCAGGGAGTAGGGTGATCGTTCAAGGTGAAGTAGAGACAAGTCAAGATACAGATTCAATAGCAAAACCTGGTTATTCTATTGCTAAACTTCAAGCAGAAGTTGAAGCCTCTAGTAAACCTGTTATTGTTGACTTTAGAAAAAAATCATGTGCTGCTTGTGATGAATTGGAAGAGTTTACTTTTCCTGCTCCTGCTGTTGTGGCTGAATTAAAACGTTTTACCTTTATTGCGATTGATGTAACGGCTGGAACAGATGATGAAAAAGCACTAATGAAATATTATACGTTATTTGGAACACCAAGTATTATTTTCTTTGACAAAGAAAACAAAGCACTTCCTTCTAAAACCATTTCAGGTTTTGTAAAAGCTGAGAAGTTTGCTAAGCATTTAAAGACTATTAATTGAATAAAACCCTTGCCATTGGTGAACTAAACACCTTATATGTTGAACGTGATACTGATTTTGGTCTCTATTTAAGAGCTGAAAATTTTGAAGAAGTTCTTCTTCCTAATATTTATGTTATGGAAGATGATATGCCCATTGGGGCTGAGATAGAAGTTTTTCTCTACACAGATTCTGAAGACAGACCTGTTGCTACCACAAAATACCCTTATGCAAAACTTGGTGAATTTGGATACTTTACGGTTGTAGATTACCAACGTTTTGGTGCCTTTGTAAACTGGGGTTTACCTAAAGATTTATTTGTTCCTCTTTCTCAACAAAAATGTCATTTTCACATAGGCTCTAAATATATTTTACGTGTTTGTTTGGATGCTGATACAGGTCGGCTTTATGGTACTCATAAGATTGGTAAATGGCTCTCAAAAGAGACGGCTTATTTAGAAGTAAATGAAAAAGTAAACGTTTTAGTACTCTCTAAGACGCCACTAGGACATAAAGTAATAGTCGAGAATAAACATGAGGGAATGCTTTTTGAAAATGAAATTTTTGAAACACTTAAAGTCGGTGATAGAAAAGTTGCTTATGTTAAAAAAATTCGTCAAGATGGTAAGTTAGATTTGTCTTTACAGCCTATTGGTAAAAAAGATAATTGTGACACTTTTGAAGCAAAAATACTTGAATTATTAAAAGGAAAAGAAGGTTTCATCGCACTTAACTCTAAGAGTGAAGCAGAAGAGATTATGAAAGTATTTGCAATGAGTAAGAAGAATTTTAAACGTTCGGTTACAGCATTAATAACAGCAAAAAAGATTGAATTGTTTGAACAAGGTATTAAAGCCTTATAAGGACAAAGAGAGATTGCTTTGTCCTTATAGGTTCTCTTTAATCTAAAAATAAATCCAAAGTATCATAAAACTCTTCAGGCTCTTGGTACCCATAGATAGGCTCTTCAGCTACCCTTTCTCCCTCTGAATTAAAAATGACAAAAGCAGGTGTCCCAAAAATATCAAATTCAAACTTAACCTCTGCCATTGCTTCATTTGATTTGTCAGTCATATTTAGCTTTACAGCAACATAATTTTCAGAAAGTGTTTTTATGACATCACGGTCTTTGAAAGTGGTAGTTTTTAGTTTGTTACATAAGGAACAATATTCAGTATAGAAGTAAATAAGTAATGGTTTATTTGCCTCTATTGCTTCTTTCTGCTTTGCTTCTAGCTCTCTCATATTATGTATGTTTGTAAAAGAATCATTCTTTTTAAGAGGTACTTGAGCATTAGAAAGGATTTTAATGTTGTTAATAGGCTCCTCTAAGGGTGTCAGAAATGATTCATTACCTTTGGCTGCACCGACGAGTAAAATAGTTCCCCAAATAAGAAGTACAACAGCTAGAGCTTTTAAAAACTTTTGGAAATTATCATTTTCTTTTACCATTTCAAATACACCAAAATAAACAGCTAAGAAGATGATGAAGATTCCCCAAAGAAGAAGTTCAGAGACAAGATGAAGTGTAGAGAAAAGCTGAATAGCAACGACCATAAGTAAAATTCCAAAGATATACTTTACTTTATCCATCCACATACCAGCTTTTGGTAACAGTTTACCAGCACCAAAACCAAGAATAATGAGTGGAATACCCATTCCCATTGCCATAGAGAACATCATAAGTCCTCCAAGAAGGGCATCACCTTTTGCGATGGCTACACCTAAAAATGAGATGAGTACAGGTGAAACACAAGCTCCTAATATAAGTGCCGAAATCATTCCTAGTAAAAATACCATAGGGAGTGAGCCACCTTTAATCCCATTGGACTGTGAATTAAGTTTCGATTGAATAAAAGAGGGAAGCTGTACGGTGAAAAGCCCAAACATAGAAAGTGCCATGAAAACAAAGACTAAGCTCATGCCCCCAATAACCCAAACATTTTGAAAATAAGATTGTAACTGTTCTCCTGTTGCTCCTGCTAAAGCACCCATGATGGTATAGGTTAATGCTGTTCCTAATACATAAGCAAGGGAAAGCATAACAGCTTTTTTAGTTGTTAGATTCTCTCCTTGTCCTACAATAATACCTGAGATAATAGGTACCATAGGCAATACACAGGGAGTAAAGGTAAGTAACAGTCCAGCGATGAATGAGCCAAAAATTAATTCTGTCATATTTTTCCTTGAAATTTTCTTCTCTTATAGTATCATTTTTTTTGTGTATTCTTTGTTTTATTTATTGATTTTCTTATTTTAATTCAGCTATACTAAACACCTAAAATTAAACAAGGATAAACAATGGATTTAACAGATTTACTCAAAATGGGTGCAAGTGCGATACAAGGAAATTCAGATGAGGCAACAACAGGATTAGATACGGATGCAATTACAGGGGCATTAGGAAATCTGCTTGGTGGTGGTTCAGATGGTGGAATTGATTTAAGTAATATTATGTCGGGACTTTCAGAAAATGGTTTGGGTTCTATTGTTGGGTCATGGTTAGGTAATGGTGAAAATGAAGCTATTTCTATGGATTCTATTACTGATTTATTAGGTGCTGATAAGGTATCTGAGTTTGCTTCGTCTTTAGGTCTTTCTGAAGAGTCTGCAACAGGGGCATTGGCTGATATGCTTCCAAACGTTATTGATAAAGCAACTTCGGGTGAGGGTTCTATTATAGACACTATGTTAAATCAAGTTGGTGGTACTGAAGGTGCTATGAATATGCTTAGTAAGATGTTTAAATAGCATTTTTTCGTGGGTTTCATACTCACGAATTTAATATGTATAAATTATTATTATTTCTTTTTTCAACTTTCTTTCTTAAGGCGACAACGCTTAAAATAGCTTCTTACAATGTTGAAAATCTTTTTGACATGCAAAATAATACTACAGAATATAAACAATACAAACCCAATAAACATAATTGGATCAGAAAAAACTTTCAGAAAAAATTACTGAATATTTCAGAAGTTATTTGTGATATGAATGCAGATATTATTGGACTTCAAGAAATCGAAAATGAAAATGTTTTAAAGCTTTTAAAAAAAAATTTACGAAGAGTTGGTTGTTACTATAAGTATCATGCCATTACTCATAAAAAAAGTTCAGCAATTCAAGTGGCAATACTTTCAAAAATTCCCATACAAAGCACTAAAGATATTATTGTCAATAGAAAATTAAATTATCGTAATATTTTGGAAGCAAAATTTATCTTAGGGGCTAAACCTTTTTATCTTTTTGTCAATCATTGGACCTCTAAACGTTCAAGTGAAAGTAAACGTATAAAATCGGCTCATACACTAATGAATAGACTAAAAAAGTTACCTAAGGAGAGTGAATACATAATATTGGGAGATTTTAATAATGATTATGATGAATATTTTTGGGAAAGCCCTACAGCCATTAATCATGTTTTAAAGACAATTACTAAAGAGGAAAAGTTTTTTAGGATAAATTCCTTAAATTTTACAGAACTTGCTCATTATAACTTGTGGTTAGAATTAGAAAATTATAAACGTTGGAGTCATAATTTTTATGGAAATAAACAAGCCTTAGATGCTATTGTATTACCCTCAACACTCTTTGATGGTAAAGGTTTAGAATATGTAAATGATTCTTTTTCTGTTTTTAAGAAGAGATATCTTTTTCATGCAAAAGGGTATATTTTTCGTTGGGAAATAAAAAAAGATAGACATAAAGGCAAAGGTTATTCTGACCATTTACCGATTTATGCTCTTTTTTCAACATCAAAAATCTTTGAAAAAAAGCAAAATGTAATGAAAATTGGTTCGATTGATGAGCTTTATGCTCCATCACCTCATTTCCCTTTATTACTTCAAAATGTTAAAGTTATTGCTATTGAAAAAAATAAGGTGATTATTTCCCAAAAGATTTCTAAGAAAAATATTTTGATTTATGGGGTAGAGGACTCTATGTTATTAGAAAAAAGATATGACATTATGGTATATGGGCATAAAAAGTATAAAGGTGAGTATGAAATAATTGATTTTGAAATAGAAAAAAGATATGATGTTTCTACTTTAAATAAGGAATAAAAAATGACCTATTATTTAGAAATTTTAGCTTTTCATATTATTGCTGTTTTATCATGGATGACCATGCTTTTTTATATGCCAAGACTTTTTGTTTATCATCAAGAACATAAAGCATCAAAAGATTTTACCGATGTGGTAAAAGTACAAGAGCGAAAGATTTATAAAATCATCGGTATGCCTGCGATGTGGGCAAGTATTATTTCTGGTGGAACACTTATATTTTTAAATCCAATGCTTTTAGAAGAACCTTGGATGATTGCTAAACTTATAATGTTGGTACTCATGGTAGCTTATTCTTTTTCTCTAGAATATTTTAGAAAGATTTTAGAAAAAGATGCTTGTGATAAAAATGGACAATTTTTTAGAGCCTATAATGAAGTACCAACACTTTTTGCAATTTTGATAGTTGTATTTGTAATTACAAAGAGTGTTCCTATTTATTTTTCTATTGGAATTACATTGTTTTTTGGATTTATTATCTATAAAATTTTGACAAAAAAGAGTTAACTCTTCTGCTTATTATGGCGTTATTTCCATAATAACTTTTTTAGAACTATCTAAAATCTCTGGATGTTCATTAACATAATAAGCACCACCAGCTCCTCCTGATAATGTTCCCACAATAGTCGCAATTTTTAACCAAGAGTAAGGACGTTCACCCATAACTTTACCGGTTTGACCATTAATCGCATAATTATAGGTTTTCTTTTTCCATGTAAATTTTGCTGTCCAAATAGGGAAAAGGACATTTTTATAGGAGGTATTATGGTACTGGGTTTTTAGGGTGCTAATTTGTTGTTGGTCTCCTCCAATGTCACGACGAATATCTTGACGTATGACGGTATTCATTTTTACTTTAGCAAGTTCAAATCCATTATCTAAACCTAAAGTGTATTCTTCTGAATTAAATCCTGCTAAATATTTTTCATTAAAGGGAATAAGTACTTCCGTATGCCAAGGGCTTAAGGAATCTAGGATGGCGTATGAGATGGTTTTAGAGGCTCCGATGGTAATGTCATCGAAGCTATTATTAACTTGACCTGAAACAGGGGTCCAGCGTATACGAGGTTCTTGTACTCGTTGACGTGTGTCTTTTCCATTAACCATAACTATACGTTCTACACTTACGTAATAGGTATCACCTCGTTGACCTTGATAGTGTGTATTTGTGTTGGCATCATAGGTCCAATAAGGCAAGTAATAACCTTTTAGTTCTTCATTGCTTTCAAAAAATTTTTTAAGTTTTGAAGGTGCAAACCAAAGTGAACCAATCCATTTTTTAAACAACGCTTGGGCTTCTTTTTGTGACAGTTGAAAGGGTAAAAGTGACTTAGGGGTAATCTCTTTTACAAAGTTGGTAATAACAGGTGTTCTGCAATAAGGACAGTTCCCAGTGAAAGAATAAGGTGTCATCGTAAAAGTCGCTGCACATTTGTTACACTTAATTTCTCTGCTTAGTTCTTTTTCATCAGAATGCTCCAAAGAGTGTAAAGCTTTTTTAAGATCATATTCTTTAACGGTTTCCATAGACTCTTCAATGGATTCTTTGCTAGAGCAAAAATCACATTTTAATTGCTTGTCAACAGGACTAAACCGTAAGGGACCACCACAATTTTTACAGGTGAAATTAATGGATTTAAACTTCAATGTCTTAACTACTTATATTTTTGGTAAAGGGGGTGGCATGGTGTTAAAATTTTTTTCAAGAATGCTTTGTGCTTCTACCCAGTCCTTTAATCCTTCTGTCCATATTAATGTTTGTTTATGAATTTTTTCTTCATTGATAAAGAGTTGAATCGTTCGTAGGTCATAAGGACCTTCTTTCTCTTCATTGATGGCAACATAATACATGGTTGAATTACGTTCTGGAAGAGGGGGTGGAGTATGTTTGTCAAGACTCTTTTTACTTAGGCTTTCAGCCATATTTTGACCTATAGCAATTCCAGCACCCATACCAATCATGTCTCCCATAGCACCTCCCTTATCTGATCCTAGAGCCTCACCTGTTTGGTATTTAATGTTATCATCTAAATTTCCTGTAATTTCACGGCTACTTCGTTTGTCTAAAGCTTCTTCTACATTGGCTGGAAGAGAGATGTTTTCAACAAGGATTTTTGTTAACTGTAAACCATATTCACCAAAGTAAGGAGCAATCTTTTCTTCAATGTATTGTGAAAACTTTTCATAGTTTGAAGCCATGTCAAGTATAGGAAGATTACTTTCGCCTAAAATAGTTGTGAATTTAGAAATAATCAAGTTCGTAAGTTGTTCATCTATTTCATCTACTGTGAAGTGATTGTCGGTACCAACAATTTCATTCATAAATTGTTTTGGGTCGGTAATGCGAATTTCATAAGTACCAAAGGCTCTAAGTCTTACCATAGAAAATTCAGGATCACGTACCATTATTGGGTTTTTAGTTCCCCATTTTAAGTCGGTAAAACGTTTGGTATTGACAAAATAAACTTCAGCTTTAAAAGGTGAATTAAAAGCATGATCCCAATGTTCAATAGAAGTCATAACAGGTAAGTTTTTGGTTTCTAATTCATAAATTCCAGGACCTAAAACATCAGCAATAACTCCTTCATTGACAAAGATTGCCATTTGTGATTCTCTAACTGTTAGTTTCGCCCCATATTTAATCTCATTATTATGTCTTGGAAACCTATATACCATGGTGTCATGTGAATCATCTGTCCATTCAATAACATCAATAAATTGTCCAAATATCCAGTCAAATAGTCCCACAGATTATCCTTTTATGTCTTCAATTACTTGATCAGATGAAGCTTCCATTTTTGCTTTTGTTGCCAGGAGTGCTGTTTTAAGTTCCTGTTCTGTATTTTCAAGCTCAACTAAGGCTTTGACTCTAGCTTGTTTACCTTCTTCAGCAATTTGAAGTGAGTCATTAAGTGTAGCAATGAGTGTATCATTAGCAACTTTAATGCTCTCTATATCAAAGACACCACGTTCCATTTGTGTTCTAACTTCACGGTTAGCATCTCTTAGACCCTCAGCATTTTTTTCTAAAAGTTCATTGGTTAAATCAGCAGCATCCTTAAGTGCTTTTGCCGATTCATGTGATCTAAAGATGGTTACCGTTTGTGCCAATTGGTTTCTCCAAAGTGGTACAGTATTGACTAAAGTAGACGAGATTTTATTAATGAGTGATTTGTCATTTTCTTGAATAAGACGTATGCTTGGAAGGGATTGCATGGTAACTTGACGTGAAAGTCTTAGGTCATGAACACGACGTTCTAAGTCATCTCCAAAGGCACGGATTTCTTTTAGTTCTTGAATCGCCATCATTTCTGAACTTTCTGCTTTACTAACATAGTCTGGTAAAATTTTTTCAACTAACTCGGTTTTTTTAATTTCTCCAGCTTCAATATAAATCTCTAAGGTTCTAAAGTACTCTAAGTTGGCTTCATAAAGTTTGTCTAAAGAGACAACATCTTTCATGAGGGTACTTTTATGTGTTTCAAGATTATTGGCAATCATATCAATCTGGTCACGTACTTCTTCATAACCTTGCATGAATTTTGTTAAAGGTTTTGTACCTCCCATAAGTTTAGAGTACCAAGGAAGTTTTTTATTAGGATTTAATTCCTCAATGTCAAAACCTTTAATAACAGCTACCATTTCATTAAGTACAGCTCCAGCTGCTCCTGTGTCTTTGTTTTTTACTCCATCAATCATACGGTTAGAGATGTCGTCTAACTCTTCTTGTGCAGAAGCCCCAAAGTAGATAATTGAGGTTCGGTTAGAAAAATCTAATTCGCTGAGTGCTTTTTCAAGCTTTGAAGTTTCTTCTGTTTGTACAGCAGGGAGTGTTTCACTTTGTTCTTCTATTGTTGCTTCTATAATTTCTTTTGTTTTATTTTCCATGTTATATTCCTTATTTAATTTAAATTTTTAGTGTTTTATTTGTTGTTGTAAGACATCAATGTTCACGTCTAAGTCAAATTGATTGTTTTTCTTTAATCGTGTTAACTCTTTGTCAAATTTAACTTCAACATCATCTAGGAGTTGATGAAGTCTCGCTTTCGTTTCACCTTTGATATCTGATTCCTCCATCGCCATGTAAGAGTTGGTAACTTTTTCTAAACCATCAAGATAAACCAATAAAAATTTACGGGCTACACGAATGTCTTTAGGGTCATCTTGTATGTTTTGGATGATGTATTCAGACTTTTCAACAGCCAAGGAGAGTTTCTCTCTTAATTCCAAGTCTCTAAAGTCTTTCTGAATATGTGATTCAATACCTGAAAGTTTTGCACGTGCATCAGCTAGTGTTTTGAAAACCAATTCAGCAGAAACATCACCAATGTTTTCGAGTTTATCTGTTCTTGGATCTAGTCCATAATGTAAAACATATCCAACTATGGCAACAGAAGCTAAGAAAATACCAGAGAAAAGAGACTCTCCACCAGCAATGGTAGCTGTAAAAAGTGTGGCAATCCCCATAAGTATAGCAGACATGGTTTTGTAGGGTTTAGTAGGGGCTTTGGTAAATTTCTCTTGTTGATATTTAAATTCGTTAGCCAGTCCCCAAGTGTTGAGTTTAGCCGTTCCATAAAAAAGAATAAAAGCTATGAGGTTTAGACCAAAAGCAGAAATATCTCTTGCTAGTAAAGCTAAAACGACAGCTAAAAATAGTGGGGTTAAAAAAAAGTAAAGAAGAAGACCTCTTCTAGCTTTAGTGTAACCAAGGTTCATTTTGGGATTGTATTTTTTTACTTTTGCCATATTTATCCTACCAAAAGCTTTCCAAGTGGATACCAAACAGCAAATCCAGCAGAAAGTAAAATAAATAAGAAACCGAATATCTTTTGCAAAAATTTTCCTTAAGGGTAGACTTATTAACGTCCAATAATTTATCTTTAATTTTATCATAACATTCTTATGGATTTGGAAAGTTTGCACGAAAGTGTTAGTAAATTATTTTTGCAAGATAGAGTCCTTGTGGAGATGCCAGTTTAGTCATGGTTTTTTCTTCTAAATTAAGTTGTCTTTGTAGTGCTTCATTTGACCATTTATTTAGCGTAACTCTTAAAGCACCTTCAACCATCATTCTGACTTGTGCACGTAAAAAACCATTGGCTTCAAAATAGATAATATGATAATTTTTATATTTTTTATACTTTGCTTTGTAAATTGTTCTTATGTTCGTATGAGTAATGCTTCCTGTTTTGATGAAGTTAGAAAAATCATGTTCCCCTTCAAAATTTTTTAGAGCTTCTTTTAAATAATGTTCTTCAAACTTTGGATAATAAGAGACATAGGCTTCTTCAAATATACTAGGAGGAGTACTTCTAAATAGGTAACGATAGAGACGTTTTTTAGCTGAAAACCTTGAATGAAAATCATCAGGCACAATACGTATATGTTTAATAAAAATATGTTTTAATTTTCTGTTGAGTTCTACTTTAAGTTTTTGTAGGTTTGTCCAAAAATCAGGGAGCATAAAGTCTATGACTTGACCTGTGGCATGAACCCCAGCATCGGTTCGTCCTGAGCCTCTAATTTGGTCTTTTATGCCCAAAGAGCGTAGAGCCGTTTCAATGGCAGAGGTTATGGTGTTTTTTGTACTCTTTTGTTTTTGGAAGCCTTGAAACTTACCACCATCATAAACGATGGTTACTTTTACACGCATTTAGAAGAACCTTAAAACAAAACGTTTGTAAAGATAATAGCCAAGTAGAAGCACTAAGAAAGAGAATCCTAAAAGCATAAGAGGCGTACCTTTTTTTTCCAAAATGATGGCGAGTCCATAAAGTCCAACTGTTGTGAGGGCTAAAACATGGTAAGCATAATTCTTTTGATAACGTGGATTTATAATTGAAAAGGCAGCAATAATTGCTATTGAAAGTAAAGGAATAAGACTGGCAAAAATAAAAAAGAAGATTTTTGATTTTTTATTAGGATTGAGCGAGAGCTTTATCCAGTATTGAACGATATTACTATAAGTAAAAGCTTCTGTGTTTAAGTTTTTAAAAACTTTCATACTTTCATAGTTTATTTTTTTTAAGGCATCATTGCTAAAGGTATATCCTGAACCATCTTCTAGTGTTAAGGTAACTATGGAATTTTTATTAACAAAGTTTGCTTCTTTGGCAATAAAAAGTTGGTCAGAAAGGGCTTCATCTTTTTTATAAATAACAATGTCTTTCATCGTCATCCCGTCTTTACTCTTGACATAAACAAAAAGGTCTCCAAATTTTTGTCCAAGTCTAGAGGGATTAATATTGATTTGGGCTTGTGAGGTTTTTTCATTTTTAAATGCTTTAAACTGTTGTTTGGTTTTGGGCATTAATCCTAATGAAAGAATAAGTAATATAATGGAAAAAAGTGTTCCAATAATAAAAAAACGATAAAGAATAATTTTTGCATTAGACCCCAGTGCAAAAAGTGCCATGAGTTCGTTGTCATTGGAAAGGCGTAAAAGTGTCATAACAATGGCAACTAAAAATGAAATAGGTAAGGCATAAAATAAAATAGAGGGTAAGTTATAGCCAAAGAGTTGCATCATTTCTATAAATGAGATTTGGATGGATGCTGTAAGTGCTGAAATTTTAATAATAAAAACAAGCGAACCAATAAAGAATAGAGGTAAAAATATGGTAAAGAAAGAACTTTGAAAGTTCTTTGATAGATAGCCAGAAATACTGGTTTTTTTAGCCATAAATAATAAAGTCCACTATGCTTTGAACTTGTGTGTCAAACATATAAGCAATAAAAGTTCCAATAATTAAAAATGGAACAAAAGGTACTTGGGTATTTTTAGCGAGTAAAGACGGAACAATGGCAACCAATGCAGCAATAAAAAGGGCATAAAGAAAACCAGGAAAACCAAGTAAGGCTCCCATTGTACCAGCAACGATGATATCCCCTTCTCCCATGGCTTCTTTGTTCAAAAAGAAAGAAAGATAATAACGTAAGAGGGTCATTCCCCCAACAGCTAAAAGAGCATCTTGAATTGAATCTAAAAATATAGGAGTGATAACAGCTAAAGCAAGGGCTAAAAGGTTTAAGTTGTCAGGAATTTCCATGTATTTAAAGTCAATCATGACTAAGGCTAAGAGTAGGGTGAATACTGCAAAAACAATGGGCAGTTGCCAAACAAGACCAAGTTTGTAAAAAAGAGATATAGCAATAATCCCTGTTGTGAGTTCAATGAGTGGGTATTGAACAGAGATTTTTTGGGCACAAAATCCACATTTTCCTCTTAAAAATAACCATGAAAAGATAGGAATATTGTGATACCACTTTAAAGCTATTTGGCAAGATTGGCACTTAGAAGCTGGAAAGACAATACTTTCACCTTTAGGAATTCTATAGATAACAACATTTAAAAAAGAACCAATTAGAATTCCAAAAATAAACACAAAAAGTGCAATGCTAAGTTCAGGATTCACTATAGACCTCCAAAGCGACGGTTTCGGTTGACATATTGGTTAATAATGTCTTCTAGTTCAGAGGGGGTAAAGTCAGGCCAAAGTGTTTGGGTAAAGAAAAATTCAGAGTAAGAGTTCTGCCATAATAAGTAGTTTGATAAACGCTGTTCTCCACTGGTACGAATCATTAAGTCTAAGTCCACATAAGGTGTATTTAGCTCATTACCTAAATTCTCTTCCGTAATTTCTTCACCTCGTTTTGCCAAGCGATTGGCTGCTTTAGCAATCTCTTCACGTGAACCATAGTTCAGGGCTAAAATTTGTGTTACATTGTTATGATGAGCAGTCTCTTTTTTGATATAAGCAATGGTTTTTTGAAGGTTAGTAGAAAACCCTTCGATATTTCCAACTGTTTCAAATCTTGCTCCAAATTTATGGTAAGTTTGAAGCTCATTTTTGAGCCATGAATCAAGTAATCTCATAAGAAAGGTAACTTCATATTTTGGACGTTTCCAGTTTTCAGTAGAGAAAGCATAAAAAGTTACCGTTTCAATGCTCTCATGTTCAGCACAATATTGGGTAATGTCACGTGTTACATTGGCACCTGCTTCATGACCTTTTGTTCTAACAAGCCCTCTCTCTTTTGCCCAACGTCCATTACCATCCATGATGATGGCAAGATGCTTCAATATATTTTTTTCTTTGCTCATGTATAATCTTTAAAATTTATTATTGTTCCAGCTTTTGACTCTCTTCTAATATTTTAAATGACAGGTCAAGTTTAGAGGCTCTTCCTAAGTCAATAGTTTCATTTTTTTTAATGAAAATAATACTATTATCAGCTGTCCCAAAAGCAGAACTATTTGCTAGGAGATTATAACATACTCCATCTACATTTTTATTTTCGATTAAGCTTTTTGCAGAAGAAAAACCATTTTCTTTATCCATTTCTGCTTTGAATCCAATGGTAATTTGACCCAAATCATTAACAGCTTTTAAAATGTCATCGGTTTGTGTCATTTCGATGTTCCATTCTTTACCAATAGTTACTTTTTTTGTCTTGCCTAAGTTTGGAGACTTTGGGCTAAAGTCTGCCACAGCAGCAGCCATAAAGAGAAAAGGTTTTTTTAAGAGAGATTTTTGAGAGAGAGTCGTGTTTAAACTATTTATCGTTTGTTTTTTCATCTCTTTGGCTGAAGCAATGTCTATGCATTTAATTTGAGATGGAATTTCTGCATGTTCTTTAGTAGTAATTAAAGTTACATCAGCACCTTTTAAATAAAGTGCTGTTGCTAAAGCATTCGCCATTTTCCCTGAAGAGAAATTGGAGACATAACGGACTTCATCTATTTTTTCACGTGTTCCACCACCTGTAACAATGACTGCTCTATTTTTCCAATATTTTTCTTCTAGTAAGACTTTAGATATTTGATGAAAAATCTCTTGAGGTTCTGCTAAAGCACCATTGCCTATGTCCCCACAAGCTAAAAGCTTTGATTGGGAATTAATGAAGTGTACACCATTGCTTGTTAATGTTTTTATAGACTTTAAAGTAGCAAGGTCTTCAATCATATGGGTGTTCGCAGCAGGGGCAATGAGTAAGGGTTTGTTAAATGCCAAAGCAGTTTGGGTTAAAATGTTGTCTGCTATTCCCTGTGAGAGTTTGTTGAGGGTATTTGCTGTGGTAGGGGCAATAACAAACACATCGCAGAGTTTACCAATGTCAATGTGGTTTAGCGTGGATGCCCAGCTTTCAGATTGTTCGGTTAAAACAGCATTACGTGTAAGTGCTTCAAAAGTAAGGGCAGAGACAAAACGTTCAGCTGAAGCTGTCATGACTACATGAACAGAGGCTCCTGCTTTAACAAAAAGACGGGCTAAGTCACAAGCTTTATAAGCTGAAATACTTCCTGTGACACCTAGTAAAATACTTTTGTTACTTAGATTTATTTGCATAATGTATGTTATTTTCCAAAAAACTTATAGAAAAAATCAGGAAGTATTTTTAGTGCCGAACGGGTAATGGCGAGTGAGCCTTTTTTGATGTCTTTATTAAGCGTGGTTCCTGCTGCGATAATGACATCATCTTCAATGGTGACAGGAGCAACCAATTGACAGTCTGAACCTACAAATACATTTTTACCAATAATGGTTTTATGTTTTGCTTTTCCATCATAGTTACAGGTAATAACTCCTGCACCAATATTGGAACCTTTATTAATGGTCGCATCACCAATGTAGGCTAAATGACCAGCTTTTACCCCTGTTAGGGTAGATTTTTTGACTTCTACAAAGTTCCCAATATGTGTGTCTTTTAAGTAGGTAAGGGGGCGAATTCTTCCCATTGGTCCAACGTCTGAATCTTCTATAATTGAATCTTCTATGATGGAGTTTGTTTTAATGTGTGCATTAATAAGTTTAGAAGTACCAATAATATTTACATTATTTTCTAAGATACACTCACCTTCAAAAGTTGCACGACAATCTATGTAGATGCTATCAGGAAAACGCATGGTAACACCACTTTCCATAAGCTCTTTTTTTATTCGGTCTTGCATGATGACTTCTGCGTCAGCTAAATCAAGTTTTGAGTTAACGCCTTTAAACTCTTCTTCTTCTACATAGATAGGGCTTACAGTTTTGTTTTCGTCTACAGCCATTTTTACAATGTCTGTTAAGTAGTATTCTTTTTGGGCATTCTTATTTGAGAGTAGGGGAATGTACCTGTTCAGAAGTTTTGTATTGACACAGTAGATTCCTGCATTGACAGTTTTAGTTGCTAATTGTGCTTGGTTACAATCTTTTTGTTCAACAATTTCTTGAACATTTTCATTCTCAATTAAAACACGACCATAACCATGAGGATTTTCTAGTTTGATAACAGACATGTTAATATCAGCCGTACCCTCGGTTAATGCTAAGAGAGAGTTTTGGGTAATGAGAGGCATATCCCCATTGAGAATCAGTGTTTTTTCATATTTAGTTGAGACTCCTTTCATCGCACCACCTGTTCCAGGAAATTGTTTAGCATCTTGCATATGAAAGTTTATGTTTTGATAATGGGATTCAATGGCTTGTTGCACTCTTGTTGCTTGATGATAGAGTACAACGGTAATGTCATCTGAAATTTTTTGACCAGCATCGATGGCATGGAAAAGCATTGATTTACCTGAGATTTCATGAAGAACTTTTGGGGTAGTAGATTTCATTCTACTTCCTTTGCCTGCTGCTAAAATGACGATAGATATTGACATATAATTGTCCCTTTGTTTTATTAAATATTATTTTTTGTTAGTATATCTAATGGGAGATTAATAAATGTGCTATACTTTTTTAAAAATAAATTTAATTAGGAAAAAAGATGCAAAAAATAGGAATAAAATTTGAAAAATTATTGGACTATGAACGCTTTGAACCTTTACAATATTGGCTAGAGGATGATTTTGAGTATGAAGACTTGGAAGAATATATTGAAGCAAAAAAAATAATAAAACTCGAACTGCTAGAGGATGAAGATAGAGTTGAAGATATTGAAATGTTACAAGCCTTTCTAAAAAAGTTTAATCAAGATGAAATAGCGTATAATATTTTTCTTATGAATGATGAGTGGGAAAATCATAAACTTATGAATATAGTTTGATAATATAATTTAAAATTATATTAAATAAAAATTTATTTATCAGTAAGTAGTTTTATCTCTTTTTCGAGGTGACTTTTCCTCTTAAATAGTGACTGTGAAGAATCTACACAAATTATTGGTGCCAATTTTTAGAAAATAACTTTTCAACTTGATGTAATATAATCTGACTATATTAAATATATAAGTTCACTAAATAGTACGTATGTATAGACTGAGTCACTTTTATTTGGGCAAAATAAAGTTACTGATTATGTATTTTATTATCATTTAGTATCAGCTGTAATCATAGTAATAAAAGATAGAAATTACTATATTACACACTTATTATGTTTCAAAATATAAATATTCTCTTTTAGATAAGATATGTCTATATTTTAGATAACATGCACTTAGCTTATAAGCTGAAGTCAAATCATTTTTGATCACATTTATTAAGGAGAACCAAATATGTCAAAGAAAATAACAGTTGGTCCAGTTGGGTATATGCCACAATCGGCACCATCTATGGGTGTAGAACTTTCACCTGAAGGTAAAGCGTTACTATATGGTAACATCGTAGAGGAAGAAGAGGCAATGAGAGATGCTGCAAAAGCATTACTTACTATGGATAATCCTACAATCTTCCCTGGACCTATGGTTTTATGGGACTGGAGAGATGATGTTGCAGAAAAATCAGCAGCAATTTTAGATTTGGCATCAGAGATTCCAAATTGTAAAATTATTCCTATGCCAGATTACAGACCAAAATATCCAAAAATTGATGTTAAGGCAGAGATTAACCCAAATCACCCTAACTTAACAATTTTGGATAACAAGATTAAAGCTTGTGTTTTCATTGGTGTACATTGTCACTATGCAAACCTTACTTTAAGAATGATTAGAGCTGGTACAGCTTGTTACACTGTTGCAATGTGTGCTGAGATGGGTCATGAAGAAGCTATGGCTTCTATTAGAGATGTTCATGCTGCTGATGTTTTAAGATTTAGAGATATCATCATTGAAGTTAGAAATGAGCTTGGTATTGAATATACAACAACAATGCCTCCTGAAAATCCTTCTTTACCAAAAGAGGATTGGGGAGCACTTACGCCTTCGGATTATGGTGAGTACAGATCTCTCATCATGAGTAAAAAAGGCGAGCACGTTACAGCTGTTGAATAAGAATAGGAGATATAAATGAGTTTAAATAAAAAATTAGTTGATATGGACTACCTCTTAAATGAGGCTCCAAGAGAACAGCACTTTATTACTGGTGCTCAAGCTATGGCTGAAGCTGTAAAGAGAGCAAGTGTCGATATGGCGATTGCTTACCCTATTACACCACAGTCTGAAGTAATGCACCTTGTTGGTGACATTTACGCACAAGGTCACATTAAAGAATATTATAGAGCTGAAGAAGAGCTTGGTACTATGTCTGCAATTGCTGGTGCTGCTAGAGGTGGTGTACGTATGTTTACTGCAACTTCAGGACCTGGACTTTTAAGAGGGTTAGAAGCTATTGTTTCTTGGCCTGGACATAGAATTCCATGTGTACTTGGTGTTCTTACAAGAGTTGTTAATGCACCACTTTCAATTCAACCAGATAACATTGAAATGGCATACTTAATGCATTCAGGTATGATTATGTTACATGCTGAAAATCAGCAAGATACATTTGACTACACACTAGCAGCTTTTGCTATTACTGAAAAAGTTGATGTTTATATTCCTGTATCTGTTTCAACAGAAGGTTTCTTTGTAACCCATGCTAAAGGTTATGTTGACATGATGAGCGAAGAGTTAGCTTTTGATGTTATTGATCCTTACAAAGCACCAGTACCAGCAATGGACAATGAAGTGCCACCAGCAAGAATTCAAAGAGATGCTCCTGTTCAAAAATCAAACTTTATGTCTTACTTGATTCACTCAGTATGGCAACAAGAGATTTGGGATTCAAATAGAAGAGCTATGAAATATGTTTATCAATACCTTGGTGGACCAATTGAAGTTATTCACCCTGATGCTGATGTATTTATTGTTGCTTCTGGTTGTGCTGCTGCACAAGGTAGAGAAGCAAATAGATATGCAGAAGAAGAAGGTTTAAGCGTTGGTTTCATTAAAGTAAAATGTATTAGACCTTGGCCAAAAGATGAGATTAGCGCAGCATTAAAAAATGCTAAGGCTGTTATTGTTCCTGAGCATAACATTATTGGTTGGTTGTCTAAAGAGATTCAGGCATCAATTCCAAATGGTGGAATTGTTGTTGAGGGTCCAAGAGTATATGGTGGTATGACATTACCTGTAGAACTTATCATGGAGCAAATTTACATTGCACTTGGTATGGATTCTGAAAAATTACAAGCATAAAAGGATAAGATTATGAGTTTAAATTATATGGTTCCTGTATCAAAATTTAAGAGATACCTACCAAAAGATTATGTTGAATTGGTAGATTATGGTCCATTTGGAAAAGAATTTTCTGAAGTTGGAACTAAAAACATGGGTAAATACAAAGAGTTAGTTGAAGAACACCCAATGTGTTCTGGATGTTGGATGGCTTATTACATTAAGATCATTTTTGCATCACTTCCAAACCCTGAGCATACCGTAACTATTGGTACGGCAGGATGTGGTAGACTTGCTATTTCTCAAGCTGCTGTTCCATTTATCTATGGTAACTACGGAGATCAAAATGCAATGGCTTCTGGTATTACTAGAGCATTCAGATTAAGATTCCCTGATCAGCAAAAAGATGTTATTACTATCGCTGGTGATGGTGGTATGATGGATATTGGTTTCTCAATGACAATGCATGCATGGTTTAGAGGTGAGAAATTCACTACTATTATGCTTGATAACGAAGTTTATGGAAATACTGGTGGACAAGAGTCTGGTATGTCTATTAAAGGTGCTGTACTTAAAATGTCTCCAAAAGGTAAGAACTTTAATAAAATGCCTGCAATGCAACTAGCTATTACTGCTGGATGTGTGTATGTTGTTAAAATGTCTCCTACTAATATTAATAAAGCAGCTAAAGCAATTAGAAGAGCAATCTTTGCAGCTAGAGAACTTGGACCAACATTTATTCATGCATACACATCATGTAACATTGAGTACTCTATTCCTACACCAGATGTATTCAAAGATGCACAAGAAATGGCTAAAGGTCGTTTTGCATTTGAAGAATTTATGACTGATGAAGCAAAAGATCTATTTACAGTTGTAGAAGCTAAAAAGAAAAAAGAGGTAAGTTAGTATGGCAATAGACAAAAAAAGATATAACATACGAATTTCAGGACTTGGTGGACAAGGGGTTGTTACCTCTGCTCACATTCTTGGAACATCAATGGATAATGCTGGTAAATATGCATCTTTGGTACCATTTTTTGGTTCAGAGAAAAGAATGGCACCAGTTGAAGCTTATGTAAGAGCATCTTCTGAGCCAATTTATGAAGTAGGTGAAGTTGTTTACCCAGATATTATTATGATTTACCACTCACAAGTTGTAACACATGGTAAGTCTTATACCATGCCTTTTTATACAGGTCTTAAGAAAAATGCTTTAATCATCATTAACTCTGATATTGATGTTCTTGAACCAGAAGATAAAGAAGTTTTAGAAAGACTTAATGCAAAAGTTGTACAGTTTGAAGCTACTGAGTTAGCATTGAAAGTTGCTGGTACAGAATTGGCAACAAACATGGCAATGATGGGTATGGTTCTTGGATTAACAAAACTTGTTAGCGAAGAGAACATCGAAGCAGCTGTAAGAGAAAGATTCTTAGGTAACTCATTTGTTGCTTCTGGTGGTACTGCATCACTGGATTCTGCTATTGAGAAAAAATTTAAGAAAAAAGAAGAATTACTTGCTAAAAACATGGAAGTAATTAATAAAACTTTTGAGATGGCTGCAAATATTGATTTAAGCAATGCCCCTCTTATCACTAAAATAGAAATATAACAAAGGAAAAAAATGTACTACGTAGCAAAAGTTGATTCGAATAAATGTTCAGAGTATAAGTGTAACATGTGTACGCTTTACTGTCCAGAAGCCAATACTTTAATGTATGATGAAAAAAATAAAACGTCATGGGTTGATGAGGATAGATGTAAAGGATGTGCAATTTGTGTTTATGTTTGTTCTGACCTTCTTGATAGAAATTGTATTGAAATGGCAATGGTAACTACTGAAGGGTAGTAAAAACTTTTAGCTAAAGAGCTTTAATCTTCTTTAGCTAGACTGCTTAATCTCTCTTGTAAATCCACAAGAGAAAATACTGTTTTGCCATGTGTTTAAGATTTATCATTAGGCGTATTAGGGATAAATATAAACTTTACACACATGGCACAATAGAACCAAAGAAAAAAGGAGACAATATGGCAAATTTAGGTCCAGCAGACTATTCACCGTATCCAGTTGCAACGTATGATGGTTTATACACACCACCAGAAGGTAAAGCAATGCT